>JBOHRY010000338.1:0-6371 GCA_050732955.1 Gemmatimonadales bacterium
GCGGCTATGACATCCTGGCGGAGTTGCGATCGCGTCCCGAGACGCGCGACGTGGGTGTCATCGTCCTCACCGCACGTCGGGACGAGCCGGATCGCATCCAGGGCCTCAAGCTTGGTGCCGACGATTACCTGACCAAGCCGTTTTCGCCGGCCGAACTGGTGCTGCGAGTGCAGGCGCTGTTGCGCCGACTCACGGCTCCGGCGGTCGCCAGCGGTTCGGTGCTGATGGTCGGGAAACTGGTCATCGATCGCGGGGCGCATCGTGTCACGGTCGATGGTGAAGACGTGACGCTCACCGCGACCGAATACAAGTTGCTCGACACGCTGGTGGAACGGCGCGGGCGTGTCCAGGCGCGGTCGCAACTGCTCGAGACAGTGCTCGAAGCCCAACCCGACATCCAGACGCGCACCATCGACATGCATGTGCAGCGGCTCCGCGCGAAGCTTGGCGACCTCGGCACGCTGATCGAAACCGTGCGCGGGTTTGGCTACCGGTTCGCGGCGCCGGACCGGGCCGGCAAGGCTCCGTGACACTCGCTGGCCGCCTGGTGCTCGGCACGTTCAGCATCACGGCGCTGATCGTACTGCTGGCGCTCGGTGGGCGTCAGCACGGCGTTCCGCTGGCGGTCCTGATCGGGCTCCCCGTGGCCTTGGGTGCGACCTGGCTCCTCGGCCGCTCGATGGCGCGACCACTGGAGGCCGTCTCCGACGCCGCCCGCGAGATTGCCGCTGGTTCGCAACCGCGGTTTCCGCCATCCGGCATACCGGAGGTGGATCTGCTGGTAGAAGCGCTCCGTCGGATGCACGGCGACCTGAACGCCCGCGCGCTCGAACTCGAGCACGAGCGGGCCGGCGGGAATGCCATCGTCGACACCATGGTGGAGGGCGTGATCGCCTCCGATCCCCGCGGGCGCATCGTCATGGCCAATCCGGCGGCGCGCCGACTGCTCGGTTATCCGCCGAGCGGAACGCTACCGGACCTGCGCACGCTCTTTCGTGCGCGAAGTGCGCGCGAAGCGGTCACCAACGTGCTCGCCGGTCACGAGGTGCACGACGCCGAAGTCGATCTCGACGGCACCGTGCTCTCCGTCAATGCACGGCCGCTGACGGACCACGGTGCGGTGCTGGTGCTGCACGACCTGACCGAAGTGCGGCGACTCGAAGCCGTGCGCCGCGACTTCGTCGCGAATGTGTCGCACGAACTCAAGACGCCGCTCACGTCGATCGCCGGCTACGCCGACACCCTGCTCGATCCGGCGATCGATCCCGAAACGCGGCAGCGGTTCCTCGGCATCATCGTGAACAACACGCGCCGGATGCAACGGCTGGTCGACGACCTGTTGGACCTGTCGCGGATCGAATCGGGCCGCTGGACGCCGCACGTCGAACTGGTGTCGATCGCCCCGCTGGCCACCGAAGCGTGGGATCCGTTCGTGGATCGCGCCCGCGCCCGCGACGTCTGCTTTCGTACGGAGCTTGCGCCGGACGCCACGCGAGTCGCCGCCGACCCGGTGTCACTCCGGCAGATCCTGACCAACCTGTTCGACAACGCCCTGCGGTATGTCCCGGTCAACGGCCATATTACCTGCCGGAGCGAGCGCGCGGATGGTGGCGTCACCGTCAGCGTCGCGGATGATGGCACCGGCATTGCCGGCGAGCATCTGCCGCGAATTTTCGAGCGGTTCTACCGGACCGACCCGGCGCGATCGCGCGAAGAGGGCGGAACCGGGCTGGGACTGGCGATCGTACGGCACATGGTCGAGGCGCACGGAGGACAGGTGGCGGCGGAGAGCGAGTTGCAGCATGGCACCGTGATACGATGCTGGTTCCCCGACCTGCCGGGTGCTGGCGCGCCGGCGGCCAGCGTCACCTGAGCATGAGATGACCGCCACCGATTCGCGCGAAACGCAGGCGCCACCCGCCGTCGATGTCCGCGACCCGTCCCTGTATCTCAACCGCGAACTCGCCTGGCTGGAATTCAACCGGCGCGTACTGCACGAAGCGCAGGACCCGCGGACACCACTGCTGGAACGGCTCAAGTTCCTGGCGATCTTCTCCAGCAACCTGGACGAGTTCTTCCAGGTGCGCGTCGCCGGCGTCCGTGAACAGGTGGCGGCGCGCCTGCTTCAGAAATTGCCGGACCAGCCCGCGCCGGGCCAGCAGCTCAGCGCGATCCGCGACCTGGTGCGCACCCTGGTGGACGAACACTCACGCTGCCTGGTCGAGGACGTGATGCCGGCGCTCGCGGCGCACGGCATCCAGATCCACCGCGACTACGACGCATTGCCGGCGGCCGAACGAGAGCATCTGCACCGCTACTTCCTGTCGCATGTCTTCCCGGTCATCACGCCGCTCGCGATCGACCCGGCACATCCCTTCCCGCATATCTCGAACCTGTCCGTGTCGCTCGCAGTCACCCTGGAAGACCGGTCGGGTCAGCCGCGTTTCGCGCGCGTCAAGGTGCCGAAGTTGCTGCCGCGCTGGGTGCCGCTGCTCCAGGTCAACCAGTTCATCGCGCTGGAAGACCTCATCGGTGCCCATCTGGACACGCTCTTCCCCGGGGTCACGATCGCGGGGTGGCATCTCTTCCGCATCACCCGCAACACCGATCTCAACCTCGAGCTTGGCGGTGGCGACGAGGCCGAGGATCTGCTGGAACTGATCCAGGAAGAAGTCAGCAATCGCAAGTTCGGTGAGGTGGTGCGGCTCGAGGTGCATGCGTCGATGCCGCGTGAACTCCGCGAGCGGTTGATCGAGGAGTTCAACGACGCCGATGCCGGCGAGGGACTGCCGTTGACCGAGCAGGATGTCTTCGAGGTCTCCGGGCCGCTCGACGCCAGCGACCTGGCGCCGCTCGCCGCGCTCGACATTCCCGCGCTCCGGGATCCGCCGTTCGTCCCCACCACATCGCGTCGCCTGCAGGAAAACCGTGATCTCTTCGCGGTGATCCGCGAGGGCGACGTGCTGCTGCATCATCCGTACGATTCGTTCGAGACGTCAATCCAGCAGCTTATCGCGCAGGCGAGCGACGATCCCGACGTCCTCGCGATCAAGATCACGCTCTACCGCACCGGCGGCGAGATCGCCCGGCTGCTGGCGCAGGCGGCGGTACGCGGCAAGCAGGTGGCCGTCCTGATCGAGCTGCAGGCGCGGTTCGACGAAGAGAAGAACATCAGCTGGGCGCGACGGTTCGAGGATGTCGGCGTGCACGTGAGTTACGGAGTGGCCGGTCTCAAGACGCACGCCAAGGTGCTGCTGATCGTCCGGCGCGAAGGCGACATCATCCGCCGGTACGTGCACATCGGTACCGGCAACTACAATCCGCAGACGGCGCGGTTCTACACCGACTTCGGGTTGCTCAGCGCCGATCCGGCGCTCGGTGCAGATCTGAGCGACCTGTTCAATGTGCTCACTGGATTCGGCGAGCCGCCGGGCTACCACAAGTTGCTGGTCGCGCCGCACTGGATGAAACAGCGGTTTCTCGAGCTGATCCGGCAGGAGGCGCACGTCGCCGCCGAAGGGGGCGAAGGTCGCATTCTCGCGAAGATGAACGCGCTGGTCGATCCCGACATCATCGAGGCGCTCTATCGGGCATCGATCGCCGGGGTGGAAATCGACCTGATCGTGCGCGGGATCTGCTGCCTCCGACCGGGAGTGCCCGGGGTGAGCGACCGCATCCGGGTGGTGTCGATCCTGGGACGATTCCTGGAGCACTCGCGGGCCTTCATTTTCGCCAACGGTGGGAGCGAGAAGGTCTGGATTTCGTCCGCGGACTGGATGCCGCGGAACCTCGAGCACCGCGTCGAGGCGGCGGTGCCGATCGAGCAGGCCCGCCACCGCCTCGACCTGCGCCGAGCGCTCGAAGTGATGCTGCGCGACAACCGTCAGGCGTGGGACATGCAGTCTGACGGGAGTTACCTGCAACGACGCCCGGCCGCCGGCGAGGACGAACACGGCACCCACGCTCTCCTGATCGAGCGAGCGCGCTAGTCCTTCGCTGTTACCCAGCTGTGACCCTTCCGACACGACCATGTGATGCCTCGCCGGCTTCTTCGTCGGCGTTCAGGCGACGGTCGCGGTCTTCCTGCCCCCGCTCCCGGATTCGCCGGACGTCTTCGCCCCCGGGCAGGTGGAGGTTCCATGCGTCTTTCAGTTGCGCGCCGGGTCGCGCTGGTCGTGACCCTCGGTCTCGGTGTTCACGCGGTGGCGGCTCGGGCACAGGTGACGGTCGGCGGTGTCGGGTACCTGCAGTATGCGTATTCGCTCAAGGCCGATTCGGGTCTGGTGGCCTCGACCGGGAACGCCGGTCACGACAACAATTTCGATGTCGCGCGCGCGTACGTGAACGTCCTCGGCAAGTTCGGGAACGGCGTGCAGACGCGAATCACCACTGATGTCGACGGCCGGAAGGCCGCGACCAACCAGCTGACGATCCGCCTCAAGTACGCCTTCGTCGGATGGACTCCCGAGAACAGCGCATTGACGTTCAAGACCGGCCTCTTCACCACGCCGTGGATCGACTACGAAGAAGCGCTGTACGGCTACCGGATGCAGGGCACCACGCTGTACGACCGGAACAGCTTCTTCCCGTCATCCGACTTCGGCTTCGGAGTGGACGGCATGTGGCACTTCGATGCGGTCAACATGCAGGTCGGCGTGTTCGATGGCGAAGGCTACAGCAACGCGCCGGGCGATCCGGGGAAGGACCTCGAAGGCCGCGTGTCGTTCCGGTTGGCGAAGACCGACATGGCCGGCAAGGTCGGTGGTCTTCGGCTGACCGCGTACGGGCAGGTCGGCGAGGCGACCGGTGGCGGTTCGCGGAACCGCCTCATCGGCATGTTGTCGTACAAGTACAAGCGGGTGACGCTCGCCGCCGAATACGGCATGCGGCAGGACTCGACCGGCGTCAAGACCCCGAAGCAGAAGGGAGCAGCCTTCGGAGCGTACGGCATCCTCAACATCCCGAACTCCAAGGCCGCGCTGCTGCTGCGCTTCGACTCCTTCGATCCGAACACCGACTCGACGTCGACCGCCATGAACACGTCGGCCAATACGCCGGTCAACAAGCAGACCCGGATCATTGCGGGTGTGTCGTACGCCATTTCGCCCAACCTGCGCGTGCTGCTCGACATCGACAGCAATTCGCTGCAGAACGGAGGCAACAATGCCTTCGATGTTGCCAACAAGACGCTGTTCTTCCACACTGAATTCACCTTCTAGCACAACAGCTACCTGTACTCAGACCTGGAGATTGCCACGATGTCACCCAAGCACCTCGGTCGATTCGGGCTCGCGGCTCTGGCGACGCTTGTGCTCGCCGGACCGGCGGTCGCCGCCGCGCAGACGCTCACTGGAGCCGGAGCGACGTTTCCCGATCCGATCTACGAGAAATGGTTCGACGCCTACAGCAAGAAGACGGGCGTGAAGATCAACTATCAGGCGATCGGATCGGGCGGCGGGATCACGGCGTTCACGCAGAACACTACCGACTTCGGCGCCTCCGACGGACCGATGACGAACGACCAGATGAATGCCGTTCAGGGCGACGTGATTCACTTCCCCACGGTGATCGGCGCGGTGGTGATGACGTGGAACGTGCCGGGGGTCACTGCGCTCAAGCTCAACGGCGCCACCATCGCCGACATCTACCTCGGCAAGATCACCAGCTGGAACGACGCCCGCCTTGCCGCACTCAACCCCGGCCTCAAGCTCCCCAAGCAGGACATCATCGTGGTGCACCGCTCCGACGGTTCGGGGACGAGCTACATCTTCACCGACTTCCTGGCGAAGAACTCGCCCGATTGGAAGTCGCGCGTCGGCTTCGGCACCAACCCGAGCTGGCCCGTGGGACTCGGTGGCTCGCACAATGACGGCGTGACCCAGCTCGTCAAGCAGAATGAAGGCGCGATCGGCTATGTCGAACTGATCTACGCGCTGTCGAACAAGATGCCGTACGCCGAGGTCAAGAATCCGGCCGGAAAGTTCGTCAACGCATCGCTGGAGACGGCAAGCAACGCAGCGGCCAGTGCGAAGTTTGCCGCCAACACCGATTTCCGGGTGTCGATCACCAACGCACCGGGACCGGATGCCTATCCGATCTCGTCGTTCACCTGGCTGCTGATCCGCCCGAACATCAAGGATCCTGCCAAGGGAAAGGCGATCAAGAATTTCCTCGAATGGATGGTCACCCCCGAGGCGCAGGACATGGCCAAGACCCTCGACTACGCGCCGCTGCCGGCGCCAGTCGTGGCGCTCGAGCGGGCCCGGTTCAAGACGCTCAAGGCCGGCGGGAAGGTGATCATGTAAGGGCGCCAAGGCGTGAGGGCGGCAGGGCGGCAGGACGGCAGGGGTTGTAGCTAGTACCGCGCAACC
>JBOHRY010000339.1:0-4020 GCA_050732955.1 Gemmatimonadales bacterium
CACGGGAGAGCACCTGCAAGTTCGTCGTACCGTCCATGCCACGATGCGACACCGCACCCGGCTCGCCTCATCGCAAGCGTCGGGTGCGGGTCGCAACCAGGGACCTGGTCGAACGGAACGCTAGGCCGGACTACCCTTTCCGGCGAACTCCAGACATCACCGCGTGCGAATAACGGCCTTCAACGTCGTTGCCGAGACTCTGCTCGGCGGAGACGAAGGTCGGCCCCTTGTTGTACGCCTCGAGCGCCAGCGGCAGGTTGTGGTCGAACCGGCCCAGCAGATCCTTGAGATAGCGAAACCCGATGCGCAGGTTGACGCCGGCGTTCATCAGGTCGCTCGCATCGACCGTGGGATCGTAGACGCGCGCAGTGCTCAGGCGGACCTGCGTCAGCCCGATGGCCGCAGCACCACTCTGCGCCGTATTGGCGAAACCGCTCTCGACTCGAACCAGCTGAAACCCGACGCCCACCGGAATGCCTTCGGCGACGGCGACATCGTAGATCTGCGTCGCCAGATCGGCGGCAATGGAATACCTCGTGGCATACTCCAGGATCTGATGGGTGCGCGCCAGTTCGCGGCGGGCGTCCGCCAGCTGTGCTCGCACCCCGGCCAGGGTGGTCGAATCGGTGGCTGTCGTGTCGGCGACCGCTACGGCTTGCCGCGGCTCCAGCAACGTTGACACACCGCCCAGACCCACCAGCGCGATGGCACCCACGATCACGACAATGACTTGACCCAGGATACGTCTCATTCGTGTTCCTCCTTGATCGGCAGGGTCCCGGCGCGCCAGTCTCCGCGCGCGCCACCGGTCTTCTCCAGGAGGCGGATCGCTTCGATTCGCATCGCGCGATCCACCGACTTCACCATGTCATACACCGTGAGACACGCGACACTCACGGCAACCAACGCCTCCATTTCCACACCGGTTCGCGCCGTGGCCGCCACCGTGGCGACCGCTCGCACGCCGGGCCATTCGTCGACCAGCTCCACCTCCACGTGCACCTGGTCCAGTGGAAGTGGGTGGCAGAGGGGAATCAGGTCCCCGGTGCGCTTCGCCGCCATCACGCCGGCGAGCTCCGCCACCGCACGCACATCTCCCTTCGCGAGCGAAGACGTCCGCACCTGAGCGAATGCCTCGCTGGACATCATCACTCGCCCCTCGGCCACTGCACGACGGACGCTGATTCCCTTGCTGCCGACATCCACCATCCGTGCCCGGCCGGCCTGGTCGAGATGACTCAGCGTCACGCGGCCTCCGTTCGCGACAACTCATTGGCGAGAACGGCGAGGAGGAGTTGCGGGTTCACGTTGCCCTGAGCCCGCTCCCGCGCTTCGAGCACTCGGTCGACGCCGCTCAGCAGCGCTTCAGGATTCAACGGGGAGACGCGTCCAGATCCGCCGAGCGCACGTCGCGAGCGGTTTGATAACTGTTCCAGCATCGCATCGAGAAGCGCGGTGAACTCGCCGCGCGCCTGCCAGGCCGGCTGCCGCAGTGCCCGGTCGGCCGCCCGCATCGGACCGTCGTGCGCAGCATTCAGGAACGCCTCCGCTGACTGGCGTGCCTTGGCCAAGGGATCGCCATCGGCCCCGTCCAGCGCCGCTCCGATTGATCCATTGGCGGCGTCGATCACCGATTCGCGAGCGAGCTCCGGCTGGTTCGCCGCAAGGAACTCGCGGACCTCTTCGGCGGATAGCCGACCGAGACGCAGGGGTGTCGACCGCGAACGAATCGTGGGCAGCACCATCCCGGCGCCGGCCACGGTCAGCACGAAGAGCGTCCGGCGCGGTGGTTCCTCGAGCAGCTTGAGCAGCGCATTGGCCGCCTCCGGGCTCGATTCCTGAGCCACCAGCCGTTCGGCGTGCCCGATGATGAAGACCCGCCACCCGCCTTCCACCGGGGTGAGGGATGCCTGACGGGCGAGGAGACGTGCCGAATTGACACCGTGCGCTGCCATACCGTCGGGTGCCCTCCAGAGCCCGGCCTCCCGCCGTGCGGCCATGGCGGCCTCGAGCAACTCGAGAACCTCATCCAACTGCTTCTCAGGATCTCCCGCCTTGGGCCTCGCCAACGGCACGAACCAGTGCAGGTCGGCGTGGGTCAAGCCGAGCACCTGCGTGCACCCGCGGCATCGCCCGCACGGGCTTGGGGAGGGCCCGGTACACAGCAGGGTCTGGGCTAGCCAGAGCCCCAGCCGCTGCTTGCCGACGCCCGCCGGACCGGTCACCAGCAGGACCTGCGGCAGGCGGTCTCCCTCAATGGCCCGGCGCAGTTGATTTCGGACGGCTTCGTGGCCTACAAACGAGCGGATACTCATGCTTTTAAGGTAGTCGGACGCGCCTGGAACGAGAAGGGCCGGATAACGCGTAAATCCATCTTTTGCAATAATTTAGATGCTAATGAATGGCGGGAAATCAGCCACAACGGCTGACTCGGATGCTCAGGTGGAAGAGCGATTACTCACATCACCGCGATCTATGTGAGTGTTTGCTCATTTGGCCGGTACTGGGAGGTTTATTGCCGGATTTTTGGCGCGTCAGAGTGAGTTGTCGTTTCGACGATGCCAGTGGCCACGAAGTGCACGCTGGCATTTGAAACGGCAGCCGTCAGGTCGTTGGTCCCGGGTACGGATCCGATCTTCCAGTCGCCAGCGATCGCGATCCCGTCCGCGCCCGTCACCGCAGTGGCCTGGCCCGTCGCTCCGCCGATCGTACCGCCGCCGCTGGTCACCGAAAAGTCCACAGAGACCCCGGTCACGGGGACTCCGAGGGAATCGGTCACCTGAACTCCGGGTCGGACGGGAAGGACCGTCCCCGCGATCGCGACCTGACTGTCACCCGCGATCTTCGAAATGATCTGCACCGAAGTGACATTGGTGTACGTGCTGCAACCGAAGATCCCGGCGGCAATACCGATGCTGAGCGCGAGCAGAGATGCACGATGAGACATGCTGCAGTGTACCGCGACGGCGAGTCACTCGCCAGAGCGCGATTCTTGCTTGGAGCGCGCCCGGACAACTACTTTGACGCGCTGCGCCGAGCCCGCGTAGCGTGACTTTCCCGAGTAGCTCAGTCGGTAGAGCAGCTGACTGTTAATCAGCGGGTCGGGGGTTCGAGTCCCTCCTCGGGAGTTCAAGCACTCCAACGACTTACCACGTGTTGCGGTCCTCGCGCTCACTCCCCCATGTGGGGACTTGTGTGGGGACCGCATCATTTCTTGCCCACGACTTTCAGGGTCGGGCGAACGCCGCCGAGCTGGTCCAGGTAAGCGACCAGTCGTCCAGTATCCGCGTTCAAGTACTCGCCCACTTCGCGGAACTCGTAGAGGTCCTGTACGTCCTTCGGGCCGCGCCCCATGTAGAGCAGCCGCCGGGCGCGCGGAACGCCCGCCTCTTCCAGAATTCCGGCGTAAGCGTGCCGCAGGTCGTAGACCTTCCATTGCGGCAGCTTCGCCTTGAATGCCTTGCGAAACGTCACTCGCGCGACTGACGGCGCGACGACGTTTCCAAGCAGCGGCACGTCACGGAACGATCCCGCGCTCTTGCTGCCCTCGATGCGTACCCGATCCGGCAGCACGACACGCCAAGGAGTCGTCCAGTACTCTTTCGGTCGCATCCCTTTCAATGCGAGCGACCACACGATCGCGGCGAGACGGCGGTCGAGTGCGTTGGCGGCATCCTGCACGTCACGCAGCGTCATCTTGGGTCGAGTTGTGCGCGGCTCTTTCAGGCGCCGTAGCGACATGACTTCGACGTACAGCGGATTTCCGCGCCCGACAGTATCGCGCAAGAAGGCCTGCATGAGCGAGCGAAGCAGATTCGCGGATCGCGGCTTGCGCGCATATGTCGTTTGGATCGCTAGTAGCGCTTCGGGAAGCGCCTTGATCGCAGCCCCGGCTGGCAGGTGCGCGATAAGGACTCGGCGCGTGTCAATGGCGGTTGAAAATGGGACACTTCTGGCGATTGAAAATGGGACACGATTGGGGCCCTCAGCCCTGGGGTGAGGCGGCCTCCTCCTGACGCG
>JBOHRY010000340.1:0-4426 GCA_050732955.1 Gemmatimonadales bacterium
CTCGTACAGCGGTCCGTCGTGTCCCATCCGGCCGCCGCCCTGCGCCGGGACGTGAAAGCTCCAGCCCAGGTCAAGATCGATGCTCGCGCCGGCGTGGAGCGGCGCCGGGAGATCAACCCGCATCGTCGTGCCGTATACGGTGTGCGGCAGTCCGGCTGAATCGCGAGTCACCCGTCCGACTGCTAGGTGACGGCGAACGTAGTCCAATACCAGGCCGCCATTGAAACCCTGACACGAGAAGTCGAAGGCGCTGCCAAGGAATACCAGTGGCGGCTGGTTGAGGACATTGGTGATACTGGACGGTGCGCAGAGGTTTTGCTCGACAAAGAGCCAGAGGTACGGCAGCGCGTCCGGCGAGCGGTTCACATAGTGAATCGTCTCCCGTCCGCGCACTTCGTTCTGCGCCGGATCGAGCGTGGCGTCGATGCGGTAATCGACGCGCTGCTGCCAGTACAGCGGACCGGGCCGGCCGGATCCTTCCCGGTATGTGTTCCCCGCGGGAAGCTGGAGCGGCCGGAACGGCGAACTGTCGCGAACCGCAGCGGCACCGCCCTGCCCCGACGCGCTGGTTGCGGCGAGCGCAGCAAACGTCAGCAGCGTGACGGCGAATGACCAGCGCACCGCCGGCATCGACTTACTCTCCGCTCGCGACACCCTTGGGATTCAGGATGTCGCCGATCTCGTGGTGCGCGGCGTCGAGGTGCGCCCGGGTCTCGACGTCGCCTGCCTTCTTTTCGGCGGCCACGACTTCGCCGTCGAGCGTTTTCAACTCCATCCGCAAGAGCGAGTGCACGTCATTGCCGGCCGGACCAACGCCGCCGCCGCGTCCTCCCCGACCGCCGCCCGGCGCGCCGGGTGTCGCCGCGACCACCGGAGGATTCAGCTTGATCTTGATGTCGTCGAGGTACGAGTGCTGCAGCGCCCGCCGGAACGGATCGATCCTGACCGTGGATGCGCCGAGTTCGCCCCACACGCCGTGACGGACATCGGCCAGGAGTTCCGGAAGCGTATAGATGTCCGCGGAACGATGGGGCATCGCCTCGATCTCGATCATCCGCGCGAGACGCGCGTCCTGCAGCACCGAGGCGAGGATGCGCGCCTGCACTGTGTTGATCTGCGCGAGTCCAGAGTTGTCCTCGATCCGGCTGGTAATCGCGGGCACGAGGAAATAGGTCGGCGTCTGGAACGCGTTCTCGCTGATGAAATGCATCGCCGCGCGCTGACGGGTTCCCGATACCGGGGTAAACACCGCGCCCGGTTGCGAACCGTACTTGTCCTGGGTTTCGATGCCGCCGATCACGTTGGCCACGTGCGAGATCTCGTTGGCCCACTGACCGATCAGCCGCCCGTACAGCTCGGTGAGCTCGTCGTTGTTCTCCGTCGGCTGGGTCGTGGCGGGAATCAGCATGGGGACCAGCCGCTTGATGTTCCTGATCCCGTATCCGGTGGACTTGACCGGATCGTCGTCGCCCACCGCCTCGGTCTCCCGGCGTGGATCGGAGGTGCTGCCGTCTGCCGCAAAGCGAAGCCACGGCAGGGAATCCTGTTCCCGCGCCAGTTGATCCAGCGCCGGGCGCTCGGCGTCGCTACTCGTGGCGCCGGGAATCGGCATGTATCCCCACTGGATGGCGAACCGATCATACGGACCCACCCGCGGCTTCAGGTCGGCAAGCGGGATGCTGTCTTCCGGCTGGGCCACGTAGTTGTAGCGTGAGTAGTCCATGATGGACGGGCTGTGTCCCATGCGATGCACCCAGGTGCGGCTGCGCACCGAATCGGCGGGATACATGGCACTTCCCTTCATGTCGTGCATGAGGCCGATCGAATGGCCGATCTCGTGCGCGACAATCCACTCCATGGCCTCACCGATCACGGAATCGGGCAGCGGCAGCTTGCGAGCCCTCGGATCGAGCTGGCCGATCTGGGTCCAGTACCAGTCGCGACCGAGATTCATGGCGTTGTGGTAGATCTGCAGATGCGCGCTGATGATTTCACCGGTGCGCGGGTCAGCGGTGTGCGGCCCCACCGCGTTCTCGGTGGTGGACGGCAGCCAGTCGATCACGGCGTAGCGCGCGTCCTCAGCCGACCAATCGGGATCTTCGGCCTTGGTCGGCGCTTCCCTGGCGACGATGCCATCCTTGAATCCCGCCGCCTCGAACGCCGGCTGCCAATCGGTGATCGCCTTCTTGATCCATGGCACGAGCCAGCGCGGTGTCGCCGGGTCGACGTAATAGGTGATCGGCTTCTTGGGAACGCAGAGATTGCCGACCCGCTGATCGGAGCATTCCAGGCGGTAGCGCGTGATGAAGGTGCGCGTTTCGGACTTCTGCGATGCATGGGCGAAGTCGGTCACGCTGTTGTTGAAGAATCCCACCCGTGAATCGTAGAGCCGCGGCTGCATCGGGTGCTCAGGGAGCTTGAGCATCGACCAGTGCACCAGGAAGGTCTCGCTGCCCGTGGCTTCGCCGCCGCCGCCGCGCCCTCCGCCCGGCGCGGCTCCGGCACCGCCGCCGGCGTTGATCGTCAGGTCGGTGCGCACCTCGATGTTGGTCGGATACGGCGCCACGCTGGCCAGGAAGGTGCGATTCTGGTCGATCGTGCCGCGGTAGCGCGAGGTCACGCTCAATTCCGTCGGAGGATGCTTGTAGAGTGCCGTGACATTGATGACGGCCGCGGAATCCGGGCCGTAGGCAGCGATGGGAAACGCGGCGATGATCGGCGCGTAACTCGCCGCCTCGACGGCGAATCGCACCGGATTGGTCGTATCACTGGCGATCAGGCCCGACTCGATTCCCCGGAGCAGGACTCGGCGACCGCGTTCCTCCCAGCGCACCAGGTGCGAGCCGATCATCTGGCCGCCATAGCCCATTCCCTCGGGAGTCTTCTCGATCTCCGTCGTGAGCAGCATGTCGCGGCCGAATTCGTTGCGCGGGATCTCGTAGAAAAGCGAGTCCCCGATCATGTGCGTCTTGAACAGGCCGACTCTGGTATGGAGGTCCGCGCCGCGGATCACCTGACCATAGGGCTGAGGGGCCTGGCTGGCGCCACCGCCACGTCCACCGCGACCGCCAGCGGGCGGTGTGGCGGAATCACCCGTGCCCGGATTCCCACGACTGGCCGGTGCGGCTGGCGGCGGCGGTGGCGCAACCGGGGTTGGTGCGGGTTTGGGCTGGGCTTGGTGACAGGCGATGGCGAAGACGGCAGCGAGGAGCAGAACGGCAGGAGTGCGGGTCATCTCGGCTTCTGGGCGAAGGTGGTGAACGGCGGTCGCCTCCGGACGGGCGAACCGCTCGAAATGGCGCGGCTTCGAGAACCGCATGCGCTATGAAGATCATAAGAATACCGAAGACGGCGGGCAGGACAAGAGAGCGGTGAGATTGAATCGCGCTAATGCAACCGGTGGCATCGTTGCCAGTTCATGGATCACGTCGATCCATCGGATGATCCATGGCCCGCACCGCCTCTCGCAATCGCGATCTCCGCGCCAAGGGCAACAGCCCGGACCATCACGACCACTCCGATGACCAGCGCAACCAGCAGATCCGCGCGAGGTGATACCCGATGCAACGCGATGCCCACGCCGAGTACCGGCAGCACGACGTTCTTGACGAGGTCGGCAAGGACATGAAAGTGGAGTCCGCGGTGCGCCGCATCCCGTTGCAGCCGCGTCACGCCGGAAAGCAGTCGATGCTGCGCGAAGTTGACCACCGCCGCAGGCCCCGAGAACAGGAAGAGCAGCCAGCCGCGTACGTCGTGCTCACCGCCGTATTGCAGATCGAGCTGCGCGTCACGCACGATGTGATAGCCGATGAACGCCAGGAGCACCGCGGCAGTCAGTCCGCCGGCTTCGGTGGCGAATCGGGAGCGCATCCCGCGATGCGCCCCGTGCGCGAGCGCGAGGGGAATCAAGGCGAGGATTGTATCGGCCACCACATGTCCGATGTCGGCCAGGAGCGCCAGTGAACCGGACGCCAGCGAACCGGCAATCTCCAGACCGACAATGACCAGCGTCAGCAGCCAGGCGCGCAGATAGACCCGCCGTACTGCGGCAGCATTCTCGCTGCCAGTGTGGATCGGAATACGAGTATGGGTCATCGTCACCCGCATGACCACGTCTGAGCCGCCCATCGCCGCACACAATGAACCGCTTGCCATCCGGGTGTCGCTTGTCGTGAGACGTTCGTTACTTCCGGCAAGTCCCTACCGCGAGACGAGTGATCGGGCTGCTCACGTCGCCCATTTCCTGAACACTTCGAGCGTCCGGGCGACCAGGTGCTCGGCTTCCGTGACATCGTCCGCCACCAGGATCGATTCGACCGTCGCCGAGAGATAGCTCTGCAGCACGATCGCCGCGGCGCCGTGCAGGGCCTCGCGCACCGAGGCGATCTGCATCAGCACCTCGTCGGCGTCGCGATCCTCCTCCACC
>JBOHRY010000341.1:0-6440 GCA_050732955.1 Gemmatimonadales bacterium
CCGCGACCGGACATCATCGGCACCAGGACGC
Organism: Gemmatimonadales bacterium; assembly: GCA_050732955.1. Lineage (GTDB taxonomy): Bacteria > Gemmatimonadota > Gemmatimonadetes > Gemmatimonadales > GWC2-71-9 > Palsa-1233. The sequence continues at coordinate 32 of JBOHRY010000341.1, forward strand.
CGCACGCCGCCAGCATCGGAGCCAGCAGCAGCGAGGTCTTGTCTCCGACGCCGCCGGTCGAGTGCTTGTCGACGCGGGGGCGAGTTTCGCCGTCGAAACGGAGCCTGGCTCCCGAGTCAAGCATCGCCTCGGTGAGCGCGGCGAGCTCCACCGGCAGAAGGCCGCGAAAGTAGACCGCCATCGCCATCGCAGCCATCTGGTAGTCGGGCACCGCGCCACTCGCATAGTCGCGAATCAGCGTGCGCCACTCGTCGGCCGAGAGCGCTTCGCCATCTCGCTTGCGTTCAATCAGGCGTGGGACGACCATTCACCTCCGGGCTTCGCAGCCCGCGCAAACTGGAAGGGCTTCGATCGTGTTGCATCTGCGACTGTCACTCCTGCTGATCACCGGTACGGCGCTGCTGCCGCTGTCATTGCGGGCGCAGGACGCCGAGCTCACCGCCGGCATCCAGGCCGCGGATGCCCATGATTTCGTTGCTGCCAAGCGGCACTTCGATGCCGTGCTCCGCCGCAATCCGGCATCGTACGAAGCCAACTGGCGCGAATCGGTGCTGCTCACCGACATCGCCAAGCAGATCCCGGATCGACTGCAGAGCCCGACGCGCGATTCGCTCTACCGCCGGGCCGAAAGTTATGCGCGTCGCGCAGTCGCCGCGAACAGCTCCGGCGCCGAAGGGCATTTTGCGCTCGCGAACGCCATTGGCAGGTCCACCCTTTCGATGGGAGCGAAGGAACGAGTCAAGCGTGCCACAGAAGTCCGAACCGAGGCACTCCGCACCCTGGCGCTCGATCCGCAGCACGACGGTGCCTGGCACATTCTGGGGCGATGGAATGCCGAGGTCGAGCGCCTCTCCGCGCTGCAGCGCTTCTACGCGAAGACCTTCCTCGGCGCCGCGGTATTCAATTCGGCGTCATGGGACGAAGCCGAGCGCGACCTGCGCCTCGCGGTGCAGTATGGACCGACCAGGATCGTCCACCGTCTCGACCTCGCCCAGATCCTGATCTCGCGCAAGAAGTGGCTGGACGCCAAGCAGCAGCTCGACGCGATCGCCACGATGCCAAGCGTCGATGTTGCCGATCCGTCGTACAAAAGTCAGGCGCGGACGCTGGAGACCAAAGTACAGGAGGCGTTGTCGCCGTGATTCCGGATCGGATCCGCGAGGAAGCCGCATCGCTGTGCGCCGAGATCGCGCAAGCCAATCGGGCGTACTACGAGCTCGACGCAGCCGAATTGAGCGACGCCGAATACGATCTCCTCTTCCGCCGGCTGCAGGCCCTCGAGCTCGAGCATCCCGAACTGGTCACATCCGCGTCGCCGACGCAGCGCGTGGGCGGCGCTCCCGCAACGCATCTCCCGAAGCACGTCCACCTCCGGCCGATGCTGTCGCTGGCCAACGCCTTTTCGGACGAGGAACTCACCGCCTGGGAACAGCGCAACGCCCGGTTGGCGCCGGCGGTCCCGGTCGCTGGCTACATGCTCGAGATCAAGATCGACGGCACGGCGGTGTGCCTCACCTATGCGGCGGGGAAGCTCGTCACCGGCGCCACGCGTGGTAACGGCACCGTCGGTGAGGATGTCACCGCCAATCTCCGCACCATCGACGACATTCCGCTCGAACTTCGCGGGGGCGACTGGCCGGCACTGGTCGAGATTCGCGGCGAGGTCTACTTCCCGACCGAAGCGTTTCGCAAGCTCAACCTCCGCCGCGAACGCGATGGCGAACCACCATTCGCCAATCCACGCAACGCCGCGGCGGGCGCGCTCCGGCAACTGGATCCCGCGACGACACGAAGTCGCCGACTGAGGTGCTTTGTTTTCCAGATCGTTCCCATCGAAGGAACACTGGCGGCGGAATCCCACCACGAAGTGCTGGCCACGCTGGAACGATGGGGATTCCAGATCGAGCCGCATCGGACCAGGGGCGCCGATCTTGCGGAAGTCATCCACGAGATCACCCGCCTGGAGCAGTTGCTCCCCACCCTTCCCTTCGGCGCCGACGGCGTCGTCGTCAAGGTGGACCCGCGCGAACTGCAGGAAACGCTGGGAACCATTGGCGATCGTGAGCCTCGCTGGGCGATCGCCCGCAAGTTCGCGCCCGATGTCGCGGTGACGCGTTTGCTGAGGATCGGTGTGAGCGTCGGCCGCACCGGTGCGCTGGCCCCATACGCCGTGCTCGAGCCGGTGGAGCTGGCCGGGGTCACGATTACCACCGCCACGCTCCACAACGACGAAGTGGTTGCGCAGAAGGACGTCCGCGTCGGTGACTGGGTGGAAGTGGTTCGCGCCGGCGAAGTGATTCCCAAGGTCGTCGGACCGGTGCGAGAGCGGCGCGACGGAACCGAGATGCCATGGGTTCCACCCGAACGTTGTCCGGTGTGCGGCACGCCCGCAGTGCGATACCCCGACGAAGTGATGCGCTACTGCCCGAATCCCGTCTGCCCCAGCCGGACCGTGGAAGCCATCGTCCATTTCGCTTCCCGCGACGCGATGGACGTTCGCGGGCTCGGCGACGAGCGGGCGCGTCAGTTGCATGACGCCGGCTTGGTGCACGACGTGTCGGATCTCTACACGCTCACCGTCGAGCAGCTCGTGGCGCTCGACCGGTTCGCGAAACAATCCGCGACCCAGTTGGTCGCCGCCATCGCGGCGTCGAAAGGGCGGACACTGTCGCAATTGCTTTACGCCCTCGGCATCCGCCACGTCGGGAAGTCGGTGGCGCAGTTGCTGGCGCGGCATTTCGGATCGCTCGATCGGCTTCGCGTCGCGGATGCCGCCGGCATCTCGGCGGTTGACGGCGTCGGGCCGACCATCGCCGCCGCCGTGCGCACCTGGTTTGACGAGCCGAGGACCGCGACACTGATCGATCGGCTGACGGCATTCGGAGTCACCACGACGGAGCCCGGCGAACGCGCATCGCCCGGCGTGTTCTCGGGAAAGAGTGTCGTGCTGACCGGAACGCTTCCGACGTTGACGCGCGGCGAAGCGACCGACCGGATCGAAGCGGCCGGCGGCAAGATCACCTCGAGCGTTTCGAAGAAGACGTCGGTCGTCGTGGCCGGCGAAGAGGCCGGCAGCAAGCTCGATCGCGCGCGGAGTCTCGGCATCGAAGTCATCGACGAGGGCGAGCTCTTGCGGCGCCTCGACCAGTCGACCTAGGTTCGCTCGCAATCCGATCAACCCATATGATCAACTTCGCCATCGCGCCCGCGTCGCTGCATCACCTGCGCCGCCGACTCCTCGCTGCGGGGCCGGGCCTCGCTGCGGAGGTGATGCAGGACGCGGGGATTGCGACGGGCGAGGCGCTCTCCGCCGCGTGGGCCGCGCGCGTCAAGCAGCGTACTGGCCTGACCGATCCTGCCCGGCTCGATGCGAGCTGGTTTGGTGAAATCTTCTCCGAACTCTGCCGCGAGGTGGGATGGGGTCTGATCACCGTCGATCGCGTGGCCGACCGGGCCCTGCTGTTCAGCTCGCGTGACTGGCGCGAGGCGGAAAGCGGCGAGAGCGCACATCCGGGGTGTTACTTCACCTGTGGCTGTCTCGCGGCGTTTCTGACGGCCCAGGCCGGCGCTGCGCTCGCAGTCCTCGAAGTCGAATGTCGATCATCGGGGGCAGAACAGTGCCGGTTCCTGGCCGGATCGACGGCGACGCTGGGTACCATCTACGACCTGATTGCCGCCGGCGGTTTGTGGCGCGAAGCCTTTCAGCCGGGTGAGCTGCCGGCCTGACTTACCGTTCGAGCCAGGCGCGCAAGTCGGGTCGCGTCACCAGCTCGCCGTTTTCAATGACCTCGCGATCCCAGGGAAGCACGATCGCCTTCTCGGTGACGAACGCGTGGAAATCCGGCTCCCACTTCCCGGTCTGAAATGACACCGCCGTCTTGATGTCCTTCGGGCGCGTTGCCTCCACGGCGTGCCGAGCCAGCTTGAGCGTCTCGCCGCTGTCGCAGGTTTCGTCCACCAGCAGCACGCGGCGTCCACGCAACGATGCCGGCGGCCCCGCGATCAGCACGGGGTCGGCATCGTCCTGCGCCCTGCCGATCACGATGGTGACAAGTTCGCGCTGCAGCAGGCTCGCGATGATCGCGGCAGGGATCACTCCAGCCTTGGCGATGCCGACCACGATCTCCGGATCGTAGGCCCGCGCCACATGCACGGCGAGGGCCCGGCAGAGTTCACCGAAGAACGGCCAGTCGATTTCCAGGATGTCTCGCGGGACGACGGGACGTGACCGGGGCATTGAACCTCCGGGATCAGGGGGCCGTGGTGCCGAGCAACGCTGACGTGGTAACTAGCGGCGGCTACGCCATCGGCACAAGCCGCAGGCGTCCGATCTCGCGCCGGACTGGCTTCCGGCGCGTTGCCCGCCGCATCGTCAAGGCCTAACTTTCGCTCAATGTTGAAGATCCGCGAGTGGCGGCCGGCGTGAGCTGGTGGAAACGCATCCTCACTGGCGAGGATGGGACGGTCAAGCCGCAACGGCTCGACTATCTGAACGAAGGGCTCGCCCTCGAACGGCAGGGCGACTACGACGGTGCCATCACGTCCTACCAGCTGGCGCTGCGCGACGAACCGGCCAACGTCAAGATCCTCCAGTACATCGCCATCGCCTTGTCCCGGACCGGCCGGCGCGAAGAAGCGATCCGCCACTACCGGCGGGCGCTCGATCTGCAGCCCGACCTTGCCGGCGCGCATTACGGCCTCGCGTTTCTCCTGCTCAAACGCGGCGACAGTGAGCCGGCGGCCGATCATCTCCGCCACTTCCTGGCGAAGCCGCCGCGCGACCCGGAGATGGCGCGCTGGATCGACTTCGCGCGGGAGACGCTGCAGCAGCTCGACGCTACCGCGGCGCCCGTGACCGTGGACGGCGATCCCGCGTGAAGCGCACAATCCTCTTGCTCGCCGTTGGCGCGGCGGCGGCGTGCGGATCGCTGCCCGACGCCGGCAACGGCGTCGTGGCGCTGCGGATCAGCACACCGGACACGCTGAACGGTGTCGGCTGTCCTAGCAGCACCAGCTGCCTGCTCCCCAGCGGCGACACGCTGACGCTGCAGGCCCGCGCGCTGAACCTGAACGGCGATTCGGTCGCGGCCACCATCGTGTGGACCACACCCGACACCGCCTTGATTGTCGTCGGTGCCGCAACCGGCGTGATCACATCGCTGAGCGACACCGGCGGCGTCGCTCGGGTGCAGGCAGGTGTCGGAACCCTCCATTCGCTGATAATCTCGATCACGCTGGTCAAGGATACCACCACCACGACCCCCGGCTTGCGCCAGCGCGAGTGACGCCGCCGCCGCAGACGCTCAACGACATTCTCTTCGGCGCCGAGGCGCGCTACAGCGGCCGCACACTGATGCGCCGCAAGATCAGCGGCACCTGGCAGGATCTCGACTACACGACCGCCCTCACCCGAATCCAGCAGCTGCACGCCGGTCTCCGGGAGCTGGGACTCGTTCCCGGCGACCGGATGGCGATCATTTCCGAGAATCGCCCCGAGTGGGCGATCGCCGACTTCGCCTGCCTCACGGCGCGGCTGGTAGATGTGCCGATCTATACGACGCTGACACCGGCGCAGACGGCGTACGTGCTGCGCGATTCGGGCGCCAGGGGGATCTTCGTCTCGACTCCGCAATTTCGCGACAAGATCCTCGCGATCCGGCACGAACTGCCGGATCTCACGCACATCGTGCAGTTCGACGGAGCATCCGGCAGCCCGGATGTGACGATGCTGGCAGACCTCGAGGCTCGCGGGGCCGCCGCCGCGGCGCGATACGCCGACTGGCGTACATCGGCCGGATCAGTGACCGCCGACGATCTCGCGACGCTGATCTACACGTCAGGGACCACCGGCGAACCGAAGGGCGTCATGCTCTCGCACGGCAACATTGCCAGCAACGTCGTGGCCTCGCTGCAGCGCATCACCGTCGGTGTGAACGACGAATACCTGTCGTTCCTGCCGCTCTGTCACGCGTTCGAGCGCATGGTCGGCCATTACACCATGCTGCAAGCGGGCGCCACGATCAGCTACGCGACGAGCTTCCAGACGGTGGTGACCGAGCTCACCGAAGTCCGGCCTACGATCGTGGCGTCAGTGCCGACGCTCTACGAGAAGATCTATGGACGGGTGCTCGAATCAGCGACGAAGAGTGGCGGCCTCCAGCAACGGATCTTCGAATGGGCCCGCTCAATCGGCGACAAGCGACTCGACTATGTACTGCAGCACAAGCCGGTGCCAACTTGGCTCGGCATCAACTACCGCGCGGCAGACGCCCTTGTCTTTGCCAAGCTGCGCCAGCGCCTCGGCGGTCGCGTACGGCTGCGTCTCGCCGGTGGCGCGCCTCTCTCGCCGGAGATCTGCCGCTTCTTCAACGCGGCGGGCATCACGCTGCTCGAAGGATATGGCTTGAGC
>JBOHRY010000342.1:0-3172 GCA_050732955.1 Gemmatimonadales bacterium
GGTTCGGGAGCACTCGTTACCTGCCGCTGGCCGCGACCGCGCGGCTGCTGGGCCGCCGCGTCGTCATCATCGGTGGCGGCTACGACGTCGCCGCGATGCCGGAGATCGGGTACGGCAACATGTCGGGCGGCGTGAGCCGTCGCCTCGGTCGCACGCTCTTTCGACTGGCCAACGTCGTGGCCGCGTTCTCGGTGTCGGCGGGTGATGAAGTACAGAGAAACGCCGGTGTCGCGTCGCGGCGCATCCGCGTGATTCCCCTGGGTTTCGATCCGGCGCTCGGTGCCGCGGCGCCGCCGTTTCACTCCAAGCGCCGCGAGGTGCTGACGGTCGGGCACATCAATCGGAGCAGCCTGCACCGCAAGGGTTTCATGCTGACGGTACGCGTCGCGAAACTGCTGACCGATGTGCCGTTCATCATTGCCGGCGCCGCTGAGCCCGACGCCCTGGGCTTGCTGCGCGCCGAGGCAACTCCGAATGTTCGCTTCGAGGGCGCCGTGAGCGTCGAGCGCCTGAGCGAGCTGTATGCTTTGGCCCGGGTCTACCTCCAGCCGAGTCGACACGAGGGATTCGGCGCGGCAGTGGCGGAGGCGATGCTCCACAATTGCCTGCCGGTGGTCTCACGTTGCGGTTCGCTGCCGGAAGTGGTCGGGAACGCCGGCGTGTACGCCGACGCGACCGGGGATCCCCAGGCGTGGGCTTCCGCGATCACCATCGCGCTTGATGGGCCTGCGCTGGGCGAAGAGCCGCGGGCACGCATTCTGGCGACTTTTCCCGCGGAGCGTCGCCAGCGGCAGCTGCTGAAGCTGCTCCGCGACCTGCAGGATGGAGGCTTCGATGCCGCACGATCGTGATCTCGACCGCGACGAATCGCTGCCACTGCTGCTCGTCAATCTGGTGCTCCGGCGCCGGCGTCTCCTGCTCGGATTGCCGCTGGTCGTGTTCGTGCTGGTGGTCGCACTCTCGTATGCATTCGGCGTTGGCTACACCAGCCGCTCCACGTTCGTTCCCCAGGCTCCTGCGTCGGATGCCAACCGCTTCTCGGCGCTCGCGGCGCAATTCGCGCTGATCGCCGGCAGTCCCGGCAACAGCGAGTCGGTGGATTTCTACGCGCAACTGCTTCGGTCACGGGAGTTGCTGGCGCAGGCGGTGCAGTCGGTGTACCTGGTTCCCCCCGCGGCGGGCGGCGTCGATTCGCAGCAGGTAACGCTGGTGCAGCTCTGGCGATCACCGGGGCCGGATTCCAGCGCGCGGGTGCGAGCCGCTGCCGATCGACTGAATCGCCAACTGGACATCAACACCTCGCGCGAAGCCAATACCGTGACCGTGATCACCCGGGCAGAATCGCCGACCCTGGCCGTGCAGCTCAATCGCCGATTGGTGGACCTGGTGAGCGAGTTCAACCTGCACAAGCGTCAGTCGCGCGCGGCCGCCGAACGGCAGTTCACGGCAGATCGTCTGGCCGATGCGCGCCGGCAGCTTGATTCGGCCGAGGACGCCGAGCGCCGGTTCCTGGAAGGCAACCGCGAGTATCAATCGTCGCCACAGTTGCGGTTCGAAGCCGCGCGACTGGAGCGGCGCGTCGCCCTGCGGCAGGAGGTGGCGCAGGCGCTGGCACAATCGTACGAGCAGGCGCGCATCGACGAGGTGCGGGACACGCCGGTGATCACGCTCATCGATCGGCCGGAGTACTCGATCGGGCGCGCGCGCAATCGCTGGATCGACGGTATCGTCTGGGCGCTGGTCGCCGAGTTGATCGCGCTCGCCGTCGTCCTGGGTATGGACTACCTCGATCGCCAGCGTGCCCAGGATGGCCCGGCGTACCGGGAGTTTTCGTCGCTGCTGGCCGCGAGTCCGCTCGCTCCGCTGATGCGGCGCCGCACCGTCGAGCCACGGCGCGACTTGCCGTGACGGATGGCCGCAGCCTGCGCGTGCAGTGGCTCGCGTGGCGGCCGTTCGGGCAGTCGGTTTCGATCCCGGGCTACGGCGCGACCTTTCTCGCAGAGTTCGCGACGCTGGCGGCCAGCCTGCTGGTGCTGCGACTTGCGGCACGCCATTGGGGGCCGGCGGGTTTTGGTGAGTATGTCCTGGCGCGGCGTGCGCTCACCCTGATTCAATTGCCGATCCTGCTCAACATGGGCGTGGCGCTCTCGCGATTCGTCGCCATCAGCTCGGGTGATGACGCCAGCTCATCACGACAGACGTTTCTCGTGGCGACGACCGGGATCGCGGCCGTTACGTCAGTGGCTGCGCTGGCTGTCCTGTTTCTCGTGGCCACTCCAGCCGCCGCGTTGCTGTTCGGCGACGCGCAATATGCGCCGCTGATGCGAGCCACGGCGTTCGCCCTTCCCGGCATTGCACTGCACGGCGTCGCGTACGGTTATTTCCGTGGCCGACTTCACCTGGCAGCCGCCAATACCCTGCAAGTGGTAAATCTCGGCGTCATTCCGGTGGCGATCCTGCTGATGCCCGGTATTTCCGTGACCGGGGCGATGCGCGCGCTGGCGGGTGGATGGATTGGAGTCGCGCTGCTGGCGCTGGCGGTTCCCTTGGCTCGTGCGCTGAAACAACGGTCGGGCGGCGTTCCGGGCGCGGTGAGGACCCTGCTCAGGTACGGGTTGCCGCGCGTTCCGGGAGAATTCGCGCTGGCGGCGCTCTATTCGTTGCCAACGACGCTGGCCGCACACTTCGGTGGCGTGACCGCCGCCGGATTCGTCGGACTTGGCGTGGCCCTGCTCTCGGCGGTCGGCTCGGTGTATGCGCCGCTGGGGCAGATCGTCCTGCCGTCGGTCAGCGCCGCTGCAGCCGGGCGCGACCGTGACGCGCTGCGACGGGGTGTCTGGCGTCTCTGGTTCGGTTGCATGGCCACGGCGAGCGTGATGCTGGTGATTCTCGCGGTGGCGGCGCCGCTCCTGATCGCAGCATATGTGGGACCGGCGTTCGTCCCCGCGACGCCGGTTGCTCGGCTGCTGCTGCTCGCCGGTCCGGGGCAGGTGACCTACGTCGTGCTTCGCAATGTGCTCGATGCGCTCGACATCCGCGCGCGCAATGCGAGGAATCTGGTGATCGCCCTCGCGGTCTTCGTCGGAATGGTGCTGATTGCCGGCCGTCCGGATGCCGTCGCGGCTGCGCTCTGCGTGGCGGTCACCGGACTCGGAGCCTTGAGCCTCTACGA
>JBOHRY010000343.1:0-3442 GCA_050732955.1 Gemmatimonadales bacterium
TGTCTACCAATTTCACCACCAGGGCGTGGCGCGGGCAGTATAGCGCGCGCCACGAAGGGGGTCAACGCCGCCAACCGCGGCCGCCGCTCTGCAGAGTCAACGACGCACCGATGTTCAAGACCCGCTCGGTATACGAATCGGTGGGATCACCGGCGTGGTTGAAGCTTCCCTGATAGAAGTCGACCGTGGGTGCGATCGAAACGTGGCGCGACAGCGGAATGTCGTAGCCGGCACCCGCGCTGAACACGAAGCCACTCTTGCCGATGGACTCCTCGAATTCGAACGACGTGCCGCTGTGCCCGACCCCGATGCCGCCCTTCAGATAGAATCCCGAACGGCGTGCAGGATAGAACTGCGCATCGAGCAATACCGCCGTGAACGTTTCGGTGGTGTTCTCCTGCAGATCGGTGTCGTAGGTGGTGTTCCACCAACCGAAGATTTCACCGCCCACGCGGATATTGGCGTTCGGCGTGCCGCCGATCCTGAGCACCGCAGCCGGGCTCGACAACCACTCCGTGTAGTCGGGGAGGTCGTGGTAGCGGTACTGCTCGAGTCCGTCGCCGACGCCGCCGGTAAGGTACAATCCGCTTCGCATCGGTCGGTCCGGAAGTTCGACCAGGCCCCGATCGCGGCCCTGAGCGGCAAGGGGGGTTGCCGCGACCGCTATCAAGGCGGCCAGAGCCAGCAAGGATGCATTGCGTCGCATGAATCTTCTCCTTGATGATCAGCCCGGGGTGGCTACCACGGCGCTGTGATGTTCCGTGCGATCACTAGGACGCACGAAGGTTCCCGGACCCCACCAAAGCACGCCGCATGCCATCCAACTATCTTTCGATGCGGCAATGCTTTACCCCGTTTGAACACACTCGCTGCATGTCCCGATGTCCAGCGTGAGGGTCACAGGTGTCTGCACTACGCCGGACGGTGTTTCTGGTGACAGTCCTGCTGGTGGCGGCGATCGCCATCGCCCTCGGCCGCTGGCAACTGTGTCGACTGCACGCCCGCCGAGCCAGCAACGCGGTCCTGCGCGCTGCCCAGGATCAGCGCCCACTCGAACTTCCCGATGCCGCACTCAACCGCACGCCGATCGACTCCGGGCGCCGCATCATCGCGCGCGGACGCTTCGATACCACGGGGCAGATGGTGCTCCGGGAACGTGTCCAGGACGAGGCCCCCGGCGTGCAGATCGTCACACCGTTTGTTCTCGACCAGGGCGCCGGCGTTCTCTGGGTGCTGCGCGGCTTCGTCCGTTCGCCCGACGCAGTGACCCCCCCGGACCGGATACCGGTGCCCGCGTCAGGTGACACATTGATTGCCGGGCTGGCGCTGGCGCTTCCGGTGACGACGAACGGCGGACAACCGCTCGTCTATCACGGGACAACCACGTGGAAACGCCTCGATCGCGCGACGCTCGCTTCGCGTCGCGCCGGATCGCTGGGAGTCTACCTGCTGCTGGCCGCCGATTCGGCACACACCGGCGGACTGGCGGTGGTGCCGCCGATGCCGTTCAGCGACGGACCACACTTGAGCTACGCCATTCAGTGGTTCGGTATCGCGCTCGCGGTGCTGGTGTTCGGAGCAATCATGCTCTGGCGGGACCGCCGTTCACGACCGGGTGCGGCCGCGCCGTAGTCGCGTTGTGACCGCAACCCGTCAGTGCCGTGGACTGTGCCGCAGCGCTTCGGGAAGCGGCACTCCCTCGACCGCCTCGAGCGGCTTGATACCCAGGATGGATGCCAGGGTGGGCGCGATGTCCACGGTACGCGCAGGCCGTTCGACGCGCGCCGCAGGTGTTCCCGGCACACGGAAGACGATCGGTACCGTTACATCGTCAGGGTTGGTGGTGCCGTGCGACGTCGAACCGCCGCCGCTCGCGAATATCCAGCCCGGTTGCACTGCCACCGCGACGATCCACGAGAATCCGTGCGGAATCTGTCGCTGCCACCGCATGGCATCGATATCGGACGACCGAGCCCTTGCAAGAGTTCGCGGCGTGTACGTCCGGCGCACTCCGCGTCGGCTCGCGATCACGGCGGCGAGGGCATCGCCTGCTGAATCGACATTCAGGTGATAGGTCGTCGCCGCGGCGGAAAAATCACCCATGATCAGGCCGGCCTCGGTTGTCGCGTGGAGCGTGCTGTCGCCACTCCGTCGCGCCCAGGCATTCAACGCGCGCACATCCGGTTCGAGATCGAGGCGGCCGCCAACGCCAGCTTCCGGAAACTCGGTCACGCCGTGGTCCGAGGTCAGCGTCACGATCACCCGATCGAGGGGAACCAGCTTGCCAAGTGAGTCCAGGAATTGTCCCAGCCAGCGGTCGACATCCAGCACCTGGTCGTGAAGTTCGCGGGAACCCGGTCCCCAGCGGTGACCGATCGCATCGGTGGTGGAGAGCGAGATCGCAACGAAATCCGTTCCGTTCCGCTGACCGAGCCCCAGCGCTCCTATTCCATCGATCGTGAGGTCGAGTGTGAGCGAATCGAAAACGGGGTAATTGATGATCTGATTGGCGGCGCGCGCCGAATCTTCCGGCACACGATGCGGGAAGACGCGATCCACTCCACCGGCCTCGAAGGAGCGGTCGTCGCGCTCAGGATAAAATGAATCGGGCCGCAACAACGTCCACACCGATCCCTTGAGGCGATCGACGGGATCGCGCGCGTTCCACGCAGTAACCCAGGTCGGCAGCGAATCGGCGTAGTACCGGCTGGTGGTGAATCGCCCAGCGGACCACCAGAAGACCGGAGCCTTCGCACGGCCCATCGGCAGGATCGCCCCGCGATCCTTGCGCGAAACCGAAAGCGACTTGGTATTGGGATCGCGTGCGAACATCCAGTCGAAAAGCGTCGTACCCTGAAATCGGCGGGGTGATGCGCCCATCGCCGCCGAACCGAGCAGGGGCGATGCCGGGTCCGTCACGCCGAGTTCGTTGGTGACGATTCCCGTGCTCGCCGGCGACCTGCCGGACATCATGGTTGAATGGCCGGGCGCGGTCTCGGTGATGGCATGATCCTGTTCGCCATGGGGGAAGAAGACTCCTTCCCGGAGCAGCCAGGCGAGGCCGCCGGTGAATTGTCCGCGCCACCGGTCGAGGTAGTCGGCACGGAACTGGTCGATGGCGATCGCCACGACGAGACGCGGCGCCGGTTTCGCGGGCCCCTGACCGGACAGCGGAATCGCCGGGAGCAGGGACAGCGTGCAGAGCGGGGCGAGGCGCATGAGTTCGGCAATGGAGTTGAGGTTCGGAGCCCGGAGGACATTAGAATTCTGGCGCAGCGGTCGCCAGAACCAAGGAGCCGCTGGATGGAACGTAACACCAGGCAGCGCGGAGCGATCCGCCGGGCATTCCAGCGGGCAGACCGCCCGTTGGGAACAGGCGAGGTTCTTGAATTGGCGCGCGGCGAGGTTGGAGGATTGGGTATTGCGACGGTCTATCGGAACA
>JBOHRY010000344.1:0-2877 GCA_050732955.1 Gemmatimonadales bacterium
GCCTCGAGCCGCCGGACGACGCCGCGACACTCGCCAATGAGCTGTTGCCTGCGCTCGGTAGCATCGGCCTGCGCCAGGCGGTCAGCCACGACTTCGATCAGTTCGGCGATGGTGCGGAATCCTGAGATCACCTGCTCCAGTTCGCGGGAAAGGCCCTCATCCCAGATCGCATGCCGGCCAAAATCCTCGTCCAGGCGCAGCTGTCCCACGGTCCCGCTCTCCACGTGATCGAGGAGCCGCCGGAAGAGCGCCTCGCTGCTCTCGCGCGCCTGGGCGACCGCGGGAAGGAGGCGTCCGGCAACCAGATCGATCGACGCGCGATTGAGGAGGTCGCCGGCGGCGGCAAGATCGTGCTGCAGCGCCGGCAAGAGTCCCTTACCCTTCCGCTCCAGGCGGTTCAGTACGCGCTGCACGCCGCGACTCGACACCTGACGGCCGAGATGACCGGCGGCGACGTCCTCGAGATGATGCGCCTCATCGAGAATCAGGCGGCGGTACACCGGGAGAACTGCCGCTTCCTGCCAGTTGTCGGATGCCTGCCGCACCGCGAGGTCGGCGGCCAGCAGGTGGTGATTGACCACGACGACATCGGCCTGCGCGGCACGGCGGCGCGCCTGGAACACAAAACAGCGGTCGTAGTGGCGACACCGCAGTCGACCGCAGAGATCCGCTTCGGCCGCGACCTCGTCCCACACTTCGGCCGATGGCGGCACCGGCAGATCGGCGAGCGTGCCGTCCTCGGTGTGCGCCGACCACGCCGCGAGGCTGAGCAGCTCTTCGACCTTCTCGCCCTCGATCAGGGTGTGCTGGCTCGCCATCGCCGTTTCGAGCCGCATGCGGCAGAGATAGTTCCGCCATCCCTTGAGCAGTGCGAACGTCGGCTGGTAGTCGTCGTCGCCCAGCGCGCGGGCCAGGAGCGGCAGGTCCTTGCCGACCAGTTGCTCCTGCAGGTTGATTGTATTGGTTGATACAATGGTGCGTTCGTGGTTGGCGCGCGCCCATGCGAGCGCGGGCACCAGGTACGCGAACGACTTGCCGACACCGGTTCCGGCCTCGAGCAGGAGGACACCGCCGTCGTTGTACGCGTCCACCAGGTGTGCGGAGAGATCGCGCTGGCTCTGCCGGTCTTCGTATCCGCCGAGTTCGCGCGCGACCGGACCATGCTCACCGAGCTGCGCGATGACGTCGAACGGATCGAGGCGCGCGGGCGGCACTTCGGCGGGAACCTCGACGACGACGTAGAGCTGCCCCGCGGTGTTGTCGACGATACCGAAGCCGATGCCGTCGTCGTGCGCTCGTGCCGCGATCGACAGGTCCGCCATCGACGGCTCGAGCCCGCCGCTGGGATGATTGTGCAACAGCATCTCGCCCCGGCGCGCAACGCCTGGCAGCGCCAGCACGCACTCGGGCGTACCGCGCGCCACCGCACGCGCCGCGGTGAGCACGCCGTCGGCGTCGAGCGTGGCGACGAACGCCACTTCGTTGCCGCCCGCCAGATGGATCTCGCGCCGCAACAGGTCGCGGACCGCGGGTGAAAGACGATCAGTCAGGTTTTCAGCTCTCGCTTCTTCGCGGCCGGGAAGAGGACGTTGTTGAGAATGAGCCGGTATCCCGGGGAATGCGGATGCAGCGAAAGGTCCGTCGGTGCGTTGCCGATCGCGTGCTGCGGATCCTCGGGATCGTGCCCGCCCAGAAAGGTCCAGGTGCCCTTCCCGCGCTCCCCGTGAATGTACTTGACCCAGGGTGCGCCGGCCTCGTCGGCCAGCACCACGACATCCGGCTTGAGGCGCGTCCGCCGGAATGACGTCGTCAGGCCGTAGAAGTCGGGAATCACCTGGCGATGATTCTGCACCAGCATCGTTGCGACCGGATCGATCTTCGCCGAAAAATTGAACAGGGTGAAGGCCCCAAGTGGCTGGCGTTCCGGCGTGTTGACCTGATGGCCATCGATGTCGCTGAACGACGCGAGCGACGGCGACAACTCCAGCTGCGCGTCATGGAATGCCAGGGCCTTCTCCCAGTGCATCTTGCTCGATGCCTGCGGATCCATCGGCGTCCCGTCGGCATACGCAGCTGCGATATCGACGCCCTCGCTGGCCAGTGCCAGGTCCAGCGTCTCGGTGGCGGTGCACATCGCGAACAGGAATCCGCCGCGCTCCACGAACGCCTCGATCCGCTGCGCCACCGCCCGCTTGAGGTCCGCCGCGTTGGCAAACCCGAGGCGCGCCGCGGTGCTCTGGTGCAGCTGCATCATCGCCTGCAGCCACGGCGCACCCGCGGAGCTGATGGCGAACTTGGAGTACTGTCCGGTGAAGTCCTCGTGATGCAGATGCAGCCAGTCGAATTGATCGAGTCCGCCGGCCATGACTTCCGGATCCCAGACCCGCTGGAACTGGATGCCGGCGTAGTTGAGCGCCATCGTCACCGCGTCGTCCCACGGCGCGGCATCCGGCGGCGCGTAGACGGCCACCTTGGGAATCTTCTCTAGCGGAATCGCGTCCATGTTGCTGGCCTGGATCTCGCCGCGGATCGAGGCGACGGTGCCGTCGTCGACCGCCTCGAGAGTCACCCCGGCCAGGACGGCATCGTGCTGCAGCGCGTCGCTCGCCGGGAGCAGGAACGAGCCGTTGCGATAGTTGAGCAGCCACTCGCCGCGGTCGCCGCGACCGAGCGAGCGAAATGCCAGGCCGTACGCCTTCAGGTGTTCGTCCTGCGCGTCATCCATCGGCACCAGCACGGAGCTCGCCCGGGAACGCGCGAACCCCAGCCAACTTCGGCGTGGCAGCAGCAACGCGGCACCGGCGGCGGCGCCGCGCCGGAAGAAATCGCGCCGTCGCATCAGCCGCCGCCTGGAACGGCTGCGCGCAATGTGTCGCG
>JBOHRY010000345.1:0-6382 GCA_050732955.1 Gemmatimonadales bacterium
ATCGATAGGCATCCTTTCGGTTTCTGATGGCGACGACAAGCACCAGCAACACCCAGTCGGTGATCTCTCGTTACCGGTCACGGTGCCGCGCGGTCCGTCAGGTCAGAGGCCGAGCTGCTTCTTGAGCTTCGTCCAGGGGATGTTCGGGCCTTTCTCGTGGAGTGACCGGCGGATGGCCTCGAGATCGAGGCGTTCCTCGAGTTCTTCGAGGAGGGCAAGGTCATCGGCTGGCACCATTGCCGCGACATTCTTGCCGTGCCGGTGGAGAAGTACCCGACGTCCCTTGAAGGCCACCTCGTTGAGAAGATCCGCGAACTGCTCCCGTGCCTTGCTGGTCGGAAGACGGTGAGCCATCGAATGCCTGCTCCTTGAGACCGGGATTGTCGAGGGGTCGCCTGGAGAAAGGTCAGCGGCTTCCCCGACGGCATCTATCAGCGGGGCGCCGGGAGCCCCGTTACCGCGACCGGTCCCAATATGTACAATTCGTACGTTTCGTGCAAGTTGCGATGGGCGCTGGCAGGTGGATGATGGCGTCGGGATCCGTCCGGGCGTCGCCGACTTACGCACGGCGGTTCTTTCGAATGCGAGCATTGCTGCCGCCGCTTCGCGACGGTTACGGAGAACACGGATTTCGCGGATCGATCGCGACGAAACGAAAAGAGCCACGGAATTCCGCGGCCCGTTCGTTCGTGGCGATAGCCACGCGGCGTACTCGCAATGTGCTCGTACAGTATCCCGCCGCTTCTGCCGAGTCAATGCCAGGGGTACCGGTGAAGGGATTCGGACCCTTACGGGCTTGCGCCCAGCGCATTGCGAGTACGCTGCGTCTACCAGTTCCGCCACACCGGCCCCATCCTCTGGCACTTGGTGGTCCTGGCTGCTGCGACGCGTGTTCGCAACGAGTTGTGCCGCTGGCGCGCGGATGATGGCATCGACCATTGATGTCCGTGGTGGACGAATTGCACATGGCGGGTCTTTCGAACGCGCACAAACTGCTGCCGCCGCTGCGCGGGATCCCTCGCTTCGCTCGGGACAGGCGGGACAAGCGTACCTTTCCGCATGGCAACTCTCGAACGGGCGATTGCAATCGCGGCGGCAGCGCACGAAGGGCAGCAGGACAAGGCGGGAGCGCCGTACATCCTGCATCCGTTACGAGTGATGCTGCGCTGCACCACGGTCGATGCGCGGATCGTGGCGGTGCTGCATGATGTGGTGGAAGACAGCCCGGCCGAGAACAAATGGACGTTGGAACGGCTGCGAGCGGAAGGATTCAGCGAGGCGGTGGTCGCCGCGGTCGACGGCGTGACCAACCGGCAGGGCGAGACCTACATGGACTTCGTCCGGCGCGCCGCCGCCGATCCGATCGCGCGGATCGTGAAGCGTGCCGACCTCGAGGACAACCTCGACGTCACCCGGATCGCCACGATCACCGAAAAGGACCGGGCCCGGCTCGCGAAGTACGCCGAGGCGGTGCGGTTGCTGGACGGGCTGCCGTGAATGCGGACCGGATCACGCTGCGGCCGCCGGCGAGCAACGTAACGATCGAGGAGCTGGCGGAACACGGTGCCGCGATCGCCTGCGACTTCTACATCGAGGGAGTGGAGAAGACCGGAATCCAGACGCCGTGGGGTTGGAAGCTGGGCGCGATCGACAACGTCGACCATCACGCTCCTGACCCGAACTTTGAGCGCATCGTCTCGAGCACCAATCTCGCGATCCTCAAGGCGGCCGCACCATCGATGGTCCGTGTGTGCCGCCTCCTTTGAGCGGCGGTAGTGTCCTCATCGGGGCCGATGGGTGTCCCGGCGGCTGGCTGTGCGCGGTCGAGCTGTCAATGCCGATTGAAAATGGGACACTGTTGCCAAACGAAAATGGGACACGGGTTGGGGGCTCAGCCCTGGGGTGAGGTCGCCTCCTGACGCGGGGCGGTCCGTTTCACTGCCCCGTCCTGCTGGAGCAGCCGGGCCAAGTCGCGATGCTGCCGCAGGCGATAGCTATTGCCCCGGATATTGACGATGTGACAGTGATGGACGAGTCGATCCACCAGCGCCGCCGCCATGACGTCATCGCCGAAGATCTCGCCCCAATCCTCGAACCCTTTGTTGCTCGTGAGAATCGTCGCCGCGTGCTCGTAACGCCGACTGAGCAATTGGAAGAACAACATCGCGCCGGTGCGCGTAATCGGCAGGTAGCCGATCTCATCGATCACCATCAGGCTCGGGAAGACCAGCGTGCGGAGGCGCGGCGCCAACCGTCCGGCGGCTTGGGCGTCTTCGAGCGAGTGCAGCAAGTCGGCGAGCGTGGTGAAGTACACGCGCCGACCGCGTTGCGCGGCGGCCACCGCGAGTGACAACGCCAGGTGCGTCTTGCCCACGCCGGGCGGCCCGAGGAGCACGACATTTTCTTTCCGCTCCACGAAGCCGAGCGTGTGCAGGCTCTCGATCTGCTCGCGCTTCACCGAGGGCTGGAAGCTGAAATCGAACTCGGCGAGCGTCTTGACCGCCGGCAACCGCGCACTGCGCATCGCGGTCTGCAGGCGGCGCGCGTTGCGGAGCTCGATGTGCGCGCCGAGGACGGCGGCAATGGCTTCGCCCGGGGCGAGCGCGCCGTCATCACAGCGCCGCAGCACATCGTCGAGCGCTTCCAGCGCGCCCGGCATCTTGCAATCGGCCAGCTGTGCCTGGAGCTGCTCGCGGAGCGAGGGACTGGTCGGCGGGCGGCGCGTCATGCGTCGGCTCCCGCGAGCGCCGCGTACGCCTGCAGGCTCCGGCGCTCGACCACGATGCGCGGCATCGCCACGGGGGCGCGCGGTCGGGGCACCATCGCACCGAGGACCAGCGACTGATACGGCCGCGCCGGCAGCGGCTGCAAGACCGGCTGCTCCTCCGAGCGGAAGCGCTCCGCGGGGACCGCGCCGGTGGTGCCATGCACCCGCGGATTGGCGACGGTGTCGAGCCAGTGCGCCGCCTGCGCATTGAGATCGGCGTCACTCAGAAAGGTGCGCCCGTAGAGAAAGCTGCCGCGCAAGTAGCGGATCGGACGCTCCACTTTGCCTTTGGTCTGGGCGCGATACGGGCGGCAGACCCGAATCCGAAAGCCGTAGTGCTGCGCGAAGCGCTGGCACTCGAGATTGGTGACCAGGCTGCCTCCGGTGAGACGATCATCGCGCGTGAGGACGCTCCGCATCTGGTCGAAGAGCAGATGCTGGGGCACGCCGCCCCACGCGGCGAAGCACTCCGTCAATCCCTGCTGCAGCGTGCGCAGATCCTGGCGCGGAAAGAAGCGGACCCAGAGCAGCCGCGAATAGCCGAGCACGACGAGCAGGGCGTAGCGCACGCCCCACGGCAAGCGACAATGCGCAAAGTCCACCTGCGCCTGCTGACCCGGCAGCGTCTCGAAGCGGACGGTCGGCTCGGGCGCCGGGCGCAGGCGCTGCACATAGGCGCGCAGCTGCGAGGCGCAGCCGGTGTAGCCGGCGGCGCGGCACTCGGCAAACAAGCGCGTGGCCTGGAGCGCCGGGAACTCCGTGAGACGCGCGGTGATCAGGGGGTAGTACGGGGCCAGCTTACCGGGCCGCGCTGGTCGCGGTCCATAGCGGGCGCGCAACGTGTCGAGCGGCTCCTCCAGCAGGCCAGACTCGATCCAGCGATACATGGTCGAACGACCGACGCCAGCGCGCCGGGCGGCCTCGCGGCGGGAACCGCCGGCCTCTGCCAACAAGTGTCGTAGTAACACGCGGTCTGGGACTCCGTGCATGCTGGGCTCCACCTCGGTGAAGCCCAAAGGTCAGGACACAGAGGGCGATCCAGCCACCCTCGGAACGTGTCCCATTTTCAATCGTCACGGATGTCCAATATTCAACCGGCAGCTACACGAGCGCGCGGACGGCGTCAGTGCGATGGTGTTTCCGTCAATTGCAGATGCGTTGGATCGGTTCAAGCCGACGTTGTTGATGGTCGACATTCCGATTGGCCTTACTGACGCCGGACCTCGCGACTGCGACGTCGCAGCCCGCGGCCTGTTGCGGCCGAAGCGATCCAGCAGCGTATTTCGCGCACCGATTCGAGCAGTGCTTGGCGGGGAGACTTACGCCGAGGCAAACTCCACGCATCGCGCCACCGATGGATGCGGCCTGTCTGCACAGGCGTTCGCGATCGTTCCGAAGATTCGCGAAGTCGACGATTTGATCGCAGGCTCACCGGGTTTGCAGGCTGTTGTGCGGGAAGTTCACCCGGAGGTGTGCTTCGCGCATTGGAACAACGGCGTGCCGATGGCACATGCCAAACGACGCCCGGAAGGTCGTTCGGAACGCGAGGCGTTGATCGATGCATACTGGCCGGGAATACGTGACAGACTTGCAGGTCAGATTGGTGGGACCGCCTGGGCCGATGACGATCTGAATGATGCGCTTGCGGCGCTGTGGACCGCCCGGCGGGTCCATATCGGCTCGGCCGCGCGGTTGCCGGAAACGCCACCCGCCGATCGTCTCGGGCTCAGAATGGAGATGTGGGCATGACGGGAGCCGGGCCGGCCAGCGGTGCCGAGACAAGCTGCGCTTCACCAATGCCGTCGAGCGCCACCACGAAGAGGTGCGCCGCCGCACGCGGGTGATCCGGATCTTTCCGCACGAGGCCAGTCTCCTGCGCTGGCTCACCGCCCTCGCCATCGAACAGAACGACCACTGGCGCGGCCAGCGCTGGCTCGTCGAGCCGACCTTTATCGAACCGGAGCGTCCGATGCGCCGCGTCGCCTGATCGCGCGGCCCCAGAGAACTACACACGGTTCTGCACTTGACGTGCTTGTGTAATTCGCTTGGGCGATGGATCCAAGGAGAAGGCCACGGCATCGTAGTGTGCAGATACTTGTGTAATTGGTCTTGGCGGTAGGTCCAAAGAAAAGCCCACCGCATAGCTTCTCTGGGGACAAGGATCCGAACCGCGGGGGGTCAGCCCCGCCAAATCCAGAGGAGTCCGATGGCCTTCGAGGAGAAGGCCCAGGCGCGCGCCTGCATGTGCTCCGGCTCGACGACATCCGCCGCAAGCTTCGCAGTTGAGCGCCACCACGAAGAGGTGCGCCGCCGAACGTGGATGATCCGGATCTTCCCGCACCAAGCCAGTCTTGTGCGCTTACTCACCGCCCTCGAGGCTGTCTTGTAGGATGAACTGAGGAGCGAATCCGGAAGGTGCGGAGGTCAATTTGCGGTATAATTGGGAGTTAGCCAAATGGGGAATTGAATGCTCTCGCCGCGGGCGATCCGGTTATTTCTTCACTACTTTGACTCGATAGACCAAGCTGTGTCGCTTCGCCTAGCTAGGAAGCGCCCGTGGGATGAAGAAGCATTGACGTTTCTCCTGACCGAGCTGCTCGATCACGAGGCCCAGGCTGACCACAGGCTCGCCTACACGCACGACCAGCTAACGCGCGATCTATCGACTGCAGGCGAGCCGCTTGCGTTGGTCGTCAATATCGAGACACATACCTACAACAAGTAGGTGGAACGGTACGTGACGCAGTCAGATATCGGCCTCATCCTTTCGTACGACGACCAGTTCGATCACGGCACGTCATTTAGGCGCGGATGGCTGCTACAAGCGAAGCGGCTTTTCCCCACTCACCAACGTTTCGAGCGTGGCTTTACCGTGGACTCGGGCTTCGACTCGGTGAATGCCGCTCAGCACGAACGCATGAGAGCCCTTCGCGATTGGGCGCAGTGTGACTTCATTCAATACCTGCTCTATTGCCCCCGGGCCGCTAGCTTGGACAGAAACACTAGGGAGCACTTGACCGCTGCGCGTTCCGGTGCGCTATCCCGCGATATATTCGACTACGCGCTAGGTCTCGAATTGCGGGATGATCTGCTGTCTGCCACGCCAACTACCGCGGCGGGACTGTTCATATCTCCGCTTGACGCGTTGCCCGACACCCTGCTGGCAGTACACCAGGGGCTGTTTTCGTCGACGACCCCTCTCTCGTGGTTCATAGTCACCCGTCTCGCTCAAACTGATGGGATCAGGCGGCGCCTTCCCGATGTTCGGCGGGAGCAACCTCGGACTGGCGATGACGGGAGCTTGAACAACCCAACAATTGAAGGGCTGATCCGGGGAGATCCATCGGTCATCGATCAGGACAGCACACTCGTTCGTGTCCTCGAGGACTCCGATCGGGCAGGTATTCTGCCACGGCACACCCTTACGATTCGTGTCATCAACGGGGTTGACCGACCGCGGGGTGATGGCACTGGCTGACACTTGCTTGATGCTGGCAAGGAAAGCCGTGTCGGCGCGGTGCGGGATATGATTGTTCGCTAAGGACTGCCACACGCCGCCACTCGCGGGGAACCGGAAGCGCAGGCCGTTCGGCCACACCACAGCGGGATGCGCAT
>JBOHRY010000346.1:0-5338 GCA_050732955.1 Gemmatimonadales bacterium
TTGGTCAGCCGATTGAAGAAGACTCGTTGCGTTGACCAGAGGAGGTATGCCGCGGAGAATACCACCACGGTCGCGGCCACGCCCACGAGCCAGGGGTAGCGCCCGAACGAGCCGAGGAGCACCAGGAATTCACCGACGAAGCCGTTGAGGCCCGGCAGGCCGATCGACGAGAATGCCGTGATCACGAACGCGGTCGCCAGCATCGGCGTCACGCGCGCCAGGCCGCCGTAGTCCGCGATCTTTCGCGTATGTCGTCGTTCATACAGCATCCCGATCATGAAGAACAAGGCGCCGGTTGACAGGCCGTGCGACACCATGACCATGATCGATCCCTGCACGCTGATGACGGTACTTCCCCAGATGCCGAGCATCACGAACCCGAGATGGCTCACCGACGAATAGGCGATCAGGCGCTTGAGATCCGGCTGGACCATCGCAACCAGCGCCGCGTAGACAATCCCGATGACGGACAGCGTGGCGATCACCAGTCCGGTGGTTCGCGAGAGGGCGAACATCGGGAAGAACGGAATCGCGAACCGGAGGAACCCGTAGGTACCCATCTTGAGCAGGATCACGGCGAGATCCACCGAACCGGCGGTGGGCGCCTCGGTGTGCGCGTCCGGCAACCAGGTGTGGAACGGGAAAAGGGGCACCTTGACGGCGAACGCCAGCGCAAATGCGGTGAAGAGCCATGCCCCCCACGGCCGCAACAGGTCGGCATGGTCGAGCAGATTTTCGTACGCGAACGAGTACTGACCGGTGGACTTGCCGATCACGGCGACCATCCAGATGATCGCGATCAGCATCATGAACGATCCGACGAAGGTGTAGATGATGAACTTCGTCGCGGCGTACACCCGGTTGGCGCTGCCCCAGATGCCGATCATGAAATACATCGGGATCAGCAGCATCTCCCAGAACATGTAGAACAGGAAGAGGTCGGTCGAGACGAACACGCCCAGCATGCCGGTGTTCAGCGCCATGATCAGCGCGTAAAAGCCGCGATGTTTCTGGTCGATGCCGCGCCAGCTCCCCCAGATCACCAGCGGCAGCATGATTACCGACAGGAGCACCATCAGTACGGACAGCCCGTCGATGCCGACACGATACCCGATGCCGAACCGCGGGATCCAGGCGATGTCCGTGACGAATTGCATCCCGGAGCGCGTCGGATCGAACGCCCACCAGAGGCCCAGCCCGAGCACCAATTCGGTCAGCGCCACGGCAAAGGCGATGTAGCGCGCCGCCCGGGCGGGCGAGAAGAGGATGACCGGCATCGCCAGGATCGGCAGGCCAAGCAGGACGTGAATGATCCAGTGCTCGTAGCCGATCGACGCGAGGAACTGGGTCATCGGCTACCTCACCAGCGTGCGGAGGATCAACACGACACCCGCCGCGAACATCGCGACGTAAAAGGCGACCTGCCCGTTCTGCAGCCGCGACCCGAGCCAGCCCAAACCCTCCGCCAGCCGTGCCGTGCCCCCGACTCCGATGCGGTCGACCAGTAGCGCGTCCAGCGTCTGCCAGAGGACCCGGCGGGAGAGCCAGACAACGGGATTGACGAACACGCGCTGGTACAGTTCGTCGATGTAGTACTTGTGCGCCACGATGCGCCAGAATCCTCGCTCGTCCGGGGCCCGATCCGGCGTCACGATCGGCGAGCGCATCGTCATCCACCAGCCGCCGGCGAGCCCAGCCAGCGCCGCCGCAATCGCGAGTCCGATCAGGAGAGCCTCATTCGCGCCCGTGACCTCGGGCAGCGGCGGCATTGTCATCCGCGCCACCTGTGTCGCCGGAGCCAGCCAGTGTGTGAGCCAGCTGCCGCCGCCCACGAAACTCGGCAGGTTGACGAGACCGCCCACCACACTGAGAACGCCGAGCACAACCAGCGGGCCGGTCATGATCCAGGGCGCCTCGTGCAGATGCCGCTCTGCCTCCTCGCCGCCCCGGAATCGGCCCAGGAAAGTCATCGCGAGGAGGCGCGCCATGTAATACGCCGTCATCAGCGCCGCTGCGAGTCCCAGTGCCCAGCAAATCATGTAGACGGGGTTCGCTGAACCGCGCGCAAACGCGGCGCCGAGAATCTCGTCCTTCGAGAAGAACCCGGCGAACGGCGGCACGCCCGAGATCGCCAACGTCGCGATCAGCATCAGCGCGAACGTCCAGGGCATCGATCGCCGCAAGCCACCCATGTTGCGCATATCCTGCGCGTCAACGTGCGCGTGGGCGTGATGAAAGGCATGGTGCAGCGCGTGAATCACGCTGCCCGCGCCGAGGAAGAGCAGCGCCTTGAAAAAGGCGTGGGTGACCAGGTGGAAGATTCCGGACGCGAAGGCTCCCGTCCCCACGCCGAGGAACATGTAGCCAAGCTGTGACACCGTCGAATAGGCGAGCACCTTCTTGATGTCGTTCTGGCGGAGGCCGATGGTGGCGGCGAAGAACGCCGTCGCCGCTCCGATCACCGCGACGACTTCGAGCGATACCGGTGCCAGCGCGAACAGCGGCGCGGTCCGCACCACCAGGAAGACACCTGCCGTCACCATGGTGGCGGCGTGGATCAGCGCCGACACCGGCGTCGGGCCGGCCATCGCATCGGGTAGCCAGACGTAGAGCGGGATCT
Organism: Gemmatimonadales bacterium; assembly: GCA_050732955.1. Lineage (GTDB taxonomy): Bacteria > Gemmatimonadota > Gemmatimonadetes > Gemmatimonadales > GWC2-71-9 > Palsa-1233. The sequence goes on from JBOHRY010000346.1 coordinate 2,621, forward strand.
GTGCCGACTTGCCGGTGCATCCCAGGAAGATGAAGAGCGCGATCACCAGCGAAGTGGCGCTCCCGATCGAGAACTCCGCGCCGGCGCGCATCGCGATGCCGTTGAAGTCGAGCGTCCCCAGATGCCACCAGATCAGGAACATCGCGATGAGTACGCCGAAATCGCCGATGCGGTTGGCCAGGAACGCCTTCTTTCCCGCGTCGGAGTTGGCGTCGATCTCGTACCAGAATCCGATCAGCAGGTACGAGCAGAGCCCCACACCCTCCCACCCGATGAAGGAGACGGGCAGCGACGCGCCGAGCACCAGCACCAGCATGAACACGATGAACAGGTTGAGGTACGAGAAATACCGGGCGTACCCCGGGTCGCGGTACATGTATCCGACGGAGAACAGGTGGATCAGCCCGCCAACGCCGGTGATCACCAGCAGCATGATCGCCGAGAGGTGGTCGACCTGAAACGTCATGTCGATCGCGAAACGCGGGCTCACGGGAAGCCAGTGCCAGAGCACCACCGGAATGGACGGCCGCGGGTCGGCCCGGAGCGCGCCGAACACCCCGAGCGCTACCGCAAATGCGCCGACCATGACCCCGACGCCGATCACCGAGACCGCCGTCCTGGCTTGCGGACGCCGGAAGGCCAGTAGGCCGTTCGCCACCGCGCCGAACAACGGCAGGGCTACCGCCAGCCACACCAGTTCGATCACGCCTCAGCCCTTGAGAAGATTGATCTGCGTCAGATCGACCGACTGTGTATGCCGGTAGATCGCCAGGATGATCGCGAGCCCGACCGCGGCCTCGGCCGCTGCAACCGTCATCACGAAAAAGACCATGATCTGGCCGCTCACGCCGTGCAGTTGCGCCAGGGCGATAAACGTGAGATTCACCGCGTTGAGCATGAGCTCGACGCACATGAATACCACGATGGCGTTGCGCCGGATGAGGACGCCGGCCACGCCCAGGACAAAGAGCACGGCCGAGAGCGCGAGCGAGGGTCCGAGCAGCATCAGAGCTTTTTCTTCGCCAGGACGACCGCGCCGACCACGGCCGCCAGCAGCAGGACCGAGGTGACTTCAAACGGAATCAGGTAACCCTGAAAAAGCGGTTGCGCCACGCTGCCGACCGCACCTTGCGCCGCCGATGCCGCCGCCATCGCGCCCCCTTCCGGAAACACCAGGCGCGGATCGACCGGGCTCGGCATCGTCGATACTTCTCGCGCCAGCCGGTCGGGCGTGTATCCCCGCAGGGCAACAAGGGTGGCGCCGATGACAATCGCGAGGCCGGTACCGATCACCCACCCGGGCCAGCGTTTCCAGTCGCGGGGAACGTCTTCGAGGTTGAGCAGCATGATCACGAACAGGAAGAGCACCATCACCGCACCGGCGTACACCAGCACCTGGATGGCCGCGATGAACTGCGCCTGCAGGATGACGAAGATGGCCGCCAGCGCGAACATGGTCGACACCAGCCAGAGCGCCGACGAAAGCGCATTGCCGCGGGTGATGCAGAGCAGCGCCGAGGCAACCGCCCAAACGGCGAAGATCCCGAAGACGACGGTCGTGATCGTCACCGCTACTGGCCCCGCGGATCGGCGGGGTCCCAGAGCGTCGATACCGGATGCGTCTGGGCATGCAACCGCTCGAGGTCGTACACGAAGCGGTCGCGAGAGTACTCTGAATTCTCGTAGTGCACCCCGACGTGAATCGCCTCTTCGGGGCAGACCTCCTGGCAATATCCGCAGAAAACGCAGCGGAACTCGTCGATCTCGTAGATCAGAGGATAGCGGTTGCCCGCCTCATCCTCACCGGGCACCAGCTTGATGCAGTTGGCGGGGCATACCTGGGGGCAGAGGCCGCACGCCACGCACTTCGACCGGCCATGCTCGTCGGTCAGCATCCGGTGCGTGCCTCGCCAACGTGTCGAGATCTGCCAGTCGTCGGTGCTCTTCGCTTCCGGGTATTGCATGGTGACGCGCGGCTGGAGCATGTGCTTGAACGTCAGTGCCATCCCCTTGAGGGTGGCCCGGAGATACGAGACTTCCTGCTCCGGCCTGGCGAGCACCTTGACGCCGATGGCCATCAGGCTCGCTCCCCTGCCGTCGTTGTACGCGGTGCCACGCCGCGCACCACCCGGCCACGATCGAGCAGGAAGAAGAGCAACCACCCCAGCAGCACGTTGAGCGCGAAGAGTGCCAGCCCCTGCGCCCTGGCTCCCGTCCAGCCGAGTCCGCTACCGATCAGCTGCACGGCGACGGCGATCACCATGATGTATGCCAGCGCCAATGGCAGCAGGATCTTCCATCCGAGCGCCATCAGCTGGTCGTAGCGGAAACGCGGCAGCGTCCAGCGGATCCACATCACGAAGAAGATCCAGAAGAAGGTCTTCACGAAAAAGACTCCGCCCGTCGCCACGGTCTGCAGCACGCCACCCCGTTCATCCCAATGAGTAAATGGAATGTCCCATCCCCCGAAGAACAGCGTGGCCACCATCGCCGACACGGTCACGATATGGGCGTACTCGGCGATCATGAAGAGCGAGAATTTCATCGCGCTGTACTCGGAGTGGTAGCCCGCGACCAGCTCCGATTCCGCCTCCGGCAGATCGAATGGCAAGCGGTTCGTTTCGGCAAATCCCGAGATCAGGAACACCATGAACGAGAGGAAGAGCGGCAGGACGAACCAGAGACCTTCCTGCTGCCTGGCAACGATCACGCTGAACG
>JBOHRY010000347.1:0-2113 GCA_050732955.1 Gemmatimonadales bacterium
CCCAATGCCATCGTGATCGTGGTCTCCAATCCACTCGATGTGATGTGCTACGTGATGCGGCGCGCCACCGGTTTTCCCCGCGAACGGGTGATCGGTATGGCGGGCGTGCTCGACACCGCCCGGTACCGGACTTTCCTCTCCGAGGCGGCGGGCGTGTCGGTCGAGGACATCCAGGCGATGGTTCTCGGCGGCCACGGCGACACGATGGTGCCGCTGATCTCCGCGACTACGGTGTCGGGGATCCCGATCACACAGTTCCTGGACGCCGCGACGCTCGACAAGATCGTTGACCGCGCCCGGAATGGTGGTGCGGAGATCGTGGCACATCTCAAGACGGGATCGGCGTACTACGCGCCCAGCGCGGCCGCCGTGCAGATGGCAGAGGCCATCGCGCTCGACAAGAAGCGCGTGCTGCCGTGCTCGGCCTGGTTGCAGGGCGAGTTCGGACTGCGCGACGTCTATTGCGGCGTCCCGTGCCTGCTGGGGCGCGGTGGACTGGAGCGGATCGTCGACATTCCGCTCACCGCCAGCGAACGGGCTGCGCTGTACAAGTCTGCTGAGGCGGTTCGCACCGTCCAAGCGATCGTCTGAGCCGGCGATGAATCGCCTCTTCGCGCTGTGGGAAACCACGGTCGGGAAGAAGGTGGCGATGGCGGTCACGGGGATCGTCATGATCCTCTTCCTGATCTCGCACATGATTTCCAATGTGCTGATCTTCAGCAATCCCGCGCATCTCGATCGCTACGCCGCGTGGCTCCGCTCGCTCGGACCGGTGCTCTGGGCAGTCCGTGCCATCCTGCTGGCGTCGGTGCTGCTGCACATCGCCGCGGCCTGGCAGCTGACGGTGCGCGCCCGCTGCGCCCGCCCGATCACGTACGATCGTCACGAACTCCAGGTCGCCACCTACGCCGCGCGGACGATGCGCTGGGGCGGAGTGCTCATCGGCGTGTTCATCGTGTTCCATCTGCTGCACTTCACCACCGGCACATTTCACCCCAATTTCCGGCCGGGCGAACCTGGCAGCAACGTCATTGCGGGCTTCAAGGTCTGGCCGGTGGCGGTGTTCTACCTTGTGGCGATGCTGGCGCTGGGACTCCACCTGAGTCACGGCACCTGGTCGGCGCTCCAGACGTTGGGATGGAACCATCCGGCGTACAATCGCACGAAACGCCTGCTGGCCTGGGCGCTGGCCATCGTGATCGCCGGCGGGTTTGCCACCATTCCACTCGCCGCCCTGCTCGGCTACTGGCGATGAATCTCGACGCGCGAATTCCCGGCGGACCGCTCGACGAGAAGTGGGATCGCCATCTCGCCGATCTGCGGCTCGTCTCTCCGGCCAACAAACGGAAGTTCCACGTCGTCGTGGTCGGGTCGGGTCTGGCCGGCGCTTCCGTCTCGGCGTCCCTTGCCGAGCTGGGCTATCGGGTTTCGTGCTTCTGCTTCCAGGACTCGCCGCGTCGCGCGCACTCCATTGCCGCGCAGGGCGGGATCAACGCCGCGAAGAACTACCAGAACGACGGCGACTCCGTCTGGCGCCTGTTCTACGACACGATCAAGGGCGGTGATTTCAGCTCGCGCGAGGCGAACGTCTATCGCCTGGCGCAGGTCTCCGGCAACATCATCGACCAGTGCGTCGCGCAAGGCGTCCCCTTTGCCCGCGAATACGGCGGGATGCTCGCCAACCGTTCGTTCGGGGGAGCGCAGGTCTCGCGGACGTTCTACGCGCGCGGTCAGACCGGGCAGCAACTGCTGCTCGGTGCATACCAGGCGCTGGAGCGAATGATCGGGCGGGGCTCGGTGACGATGTACTCCCGCCACGAGATGCTGGAGCTGGTAGTCGTGGGTGGCCGGGCACGCGGCATCATCGCCCGTGATCTTGTATCAGGCGAAATGACGGCGATCGCCGGCGACGCCGTCGTGCTCGCGACGGGCGGGTATGGCAACGTGTTCTACCTCTCGACCAATGCCAAGGGTTGCAACGTGACGGCCGCGTTCCGCGCCTACAAGATGGGCGCCGGGTTCGCCAACCCCTGCTTCACGCAGATTCATCCGACCTGCATTCCGGTGAGTGGAGAGTACCAGTCGAAGTTGACATTGATGTCGGAGTCGTTGC
>JBOHRY010000348.1:0-6754 GCA_050732955.1 Gemmatimonadales bacterium
CGGACCACTCGGGACGCCCGGCAGCATCGGGTTCCAGATCATCCCTGGCAGGTCGGTCGCGGCGAGCGCCAGTTTCCGGGGCCCGGTCCGGCGCTCGAAATACGGCGACATGGCGCCACGCCACGAATCGCTGGCCTGCTGCAGCTGCGCGCCCGTCAGGGTGACCTGCACCAGCTTTTCCGCCTCGGCAAAGGTCGCGGGCGTCACCGGTGGCCCCGATCCTGCCGCGGTGCCGAACGTCGGCGGGGCTCCGGGTGCCGCGGTTCCCGCGGCACCGCTCGGGGCCGCTGGATGCTGACTCTCGCGGCACGCACTCGCGACTGCGAGCAACGTGACCGGAGCCTGAATCAGGAATTGGCGGCGCGTGTTCAACGTGGCCTCGGAAGGATGGGGCCACAAAATGTACTGCGATATTCTCCGGCCGCACCGGCGAGTTTCCTCGCCGGCTATCTACCGGTTATGCCTGCTTGCGAATCGGCAGGACACCTGCCGCGGTGCTCGTGGCCAGCCGCTGACGGGCGCGACGGCGCGCGTCGGACGGATTCCACTTGAACCAGATATCGGGCACGTTGCGTTCGACAAACTCGGGGTGGCACTTCACTTCCGTCAGCAGTGCGCTGTCGAAACGGGATACGCCGGCTGGAACTCCCCAGTGTGTCGCGCAGCTCCGCACATCCACTCCGTGCGGAACGATGTAGTCACGGAGAACATCCTCGCGGTCGCCAGGTTTCCGGGAAAGCCAATAGACCAACGCGGGAATGAGAATCATCGCAATCAATGACGTGTCGAACATCGTTCCTTCCGGGGTGATGAGTTCGTGCCGAACATACGGCACGACGTATGATGCCAGCGCGGTCGCACATTCAGAATGCCGCCTCGACCGCCCGGATGATCATGGCGCAACGCCGATGCCAGCAAACCGCCGCCAGCCAACTCGTTCGGGCGCCGTAAGATCGGGGATTACTGATATTCGGCTCGCTTGGCAGGTAGACACCCTGGCGAGGCCCGAGCGCATCGGCTGCGGCGGCGATCCGACAGTCAGCACCGCAACGACCCGGAGTCGGGGGTTCGGCGGTGGCGCCGGCAACGTTTCTGATTGACCTAAGTTCGAACCGGGAATCCAGGACCGGGAGGCGGCGCGTGTCAACATCGGGATTTCGTCAGTACTTCTCCGGCCTTTCGAGAAACACCTTCCTGCTGGCGTGGTCGAGCCTCTTCGCCGACATCTCGACGGAAATGCTTTATCCGATCCTGCCGATTTTTCTGACCCAGGTACTCCGGGCCAGTGGCAGTGTTGTCGGGCTGGTGGACGGCGTGGCGCAGGCTGCGCAGAACATCGTGCAGGGCTTTTCAGGTGCACTGTCCGATCGACTGCAGCGCCGGAAGTCCATCGCGCTGGCGGGCTACCTGCTGGCGGCCATTTCCAAACCATTGATGGGCCTCTCCGCCACCTGGCAGGCGCTCTTCGCGGCGCGCTTTTCCGATCGCGTCGGTGCCGGAATCCGCTCGGCGCCGCGCGATGCACTCATCGCGGCATCGGTCAGCGACGCGGATCGGGGGAAGGCGTTCGGACTCGAAGGTATGGGCGACAATCTCGGTGCGTTTCTCGGACCGCTGGTTGCCTTGGCGCTGCTCTACGCCCTGCACGTCCGGCTCAGGACCGTGTTCTATCTCGCGGTGGTTCCCGGCCTGCTCGCCCTCGTGATGGTGGCGTGGGTCACGGAACGGAAAACGTCGATGACGGCGAAGTCGCGGCTGGACTTCCGGGCGCGCAACTTTCCGAAGCCGTACTGGACCTACCTGCTGGTGATCGCACTCTTCGGCATCGGCAACTCGAGCAATGCATTCCTGCTGCTCAGGACCCGTGACATCGGCGCATCGCTCGCGACGACGATCCTGATCTACGCGGCGTTCAACCTGATCGCCGCGCTGATATCGTACCCGGCGGGCGCATTGTCCGACCGCTGGGGACGCAAGCACGTGCTGCTCGCGGCCTTCGTCGTATTCCTGGTCGCGTATCTCGGATTCGCGTTGACGCGAAGCGTGCTGCTCATCGGCGTATTCTTCGCGCTCTACGGCCTGTATGAAGGAATCTTCCGCGCGGTGGGCAAGTCATTCGCCGCCGACTTCGTTCCCGCCGAACTCCGCGCCAGCGGGATCGGGTGGTTCAGCACGACGGTGGGACTGATGCAGTTGCTCGCCAGTGTTGTCGCGGGGATACTCTGGGACAAGGTTGGCCACGAAGCCGTCTTTTTCTACGGGGCGGCATTCGCGCTGGTCGGAATCACCGCACTCGCCACGCTGGTGCACCGGAACTCGTAGCGGCATCGCCGGCAGCGTTTGGCAGGTCTATCCGAGTTCGATCCGGAAACGGAGTCCGGTGCCGCCGCCTCTCGCCGCTCCGCGATCGAACTCCCCCACCAGCACCCCACCGTTCGCGGTGATGACATGCCGGGAGGCGTTGTTGGTTGCGTTGCAGGTGAGTTCGACGTACCGCAGCCCCAGTTGCCGCGCTCCGGGGAGCAGCGTTCGGAGTGCTTCGGTGGCGTAACCGAGACCGCGCTTCCACGGTACCACGGCGAAGCCGATATGGCCCAGGCAATAGGGCGGGAGCGCTTCAGTACCCGGTTGCCACCTGATCCCGATCGTCCCACAGAACTCGCCATCCCACATCCAGCGGTGGTAGCCGGGAAGGCGCGGTACGCTGCTGCCGTCCGGCAGCGTGATCGTGGGACCGTTCCCGCCGGTGTCGACTTGTCCGGCCAGAAACGCCGACGGGTCTGCCTCGATTTGCCGCAGCTCTGCGCGGCCAGCATCCGCATCATGATTGTCGGGCGACCAGCCGCGCCGCAGGGCATTCACGTAACTCTCGAGATGCTCGGCAGCCGGAATGACGAGATGCATCGCCGACTCGGGTATCGGCAGTCTATGTCCTTCGGCCAGTGAGCCTACGCCCTTTTGCGCAGCATGAAATGCGTGGCGCGCTCTCCGGCGACTCGTTCGACCAGCTCGTAGCCCAGCGCCGGCAGGTCGAGGCCGCTGAACAGCGCTTCACCCCGGCCCAGCATGGTGGAGGCCAGCGCGAGGTGCAGTTCGTCGATGAGACGGGCATCGAGATACTGTCGAATCGTGGAGACGCCACCGCCCAGGCGGACGTTCTGACCTCCAGCCGCTTCGCGCGCCTGCTCGAGTGCCGCGTCGATCCCGCCCGTGACGAAGCGGAATTCTGTTCCGCCCGCCATCGCCAGTGGCGGTCGGGGATGATGCGTCAGCACGAAGACCGGCACGTGATATGGCGGCTCGTCGCCCCACCAGCCCTTCCAGTTCTCGTCCGGCCACGGACCGCGGATCGGACCGAACATGTTCCGCCCCATGATCCACGCCCCCACGGCGTCGAAGCCCCGCGCCGCCATCTCGTTGTCGACGCCGGTCTCGCCGCCATCGGTATCGCCGTGCGTGCGCTGCCAGGTCCGGGTATGAAAGAACCAATCCATCATCGCCGGCCCGCCCACACCGAGCGGATTCTCGAGATCCTGACTGGGACCGGCGCCGAATCCGTCGAGGGTGACCGAGAAGCTGCGAACCACGAGTTTCGTCACGCCGGCCTGCTTTCATTGCGAAGCGCCTCGAGTGACATCCGCAACCATTCGCGGTTCTCCGCACCCGCAAGAAATGGCGCGTGATCCGCCTCGGCGGCAGTAAGGATCTCGTCGATCGTCGCACCGGCCTTGAGTCCGGCGTAGAGGTATGCCGTCGCCGACGCGCGCGGCCCGCTGCGGCAGGTCATCAGCGTTGGACGCGGCAGCGCATCGAGCGCCGCCATCTGCTGACGCGCGAGTTCCAGGTTCAATTCTCGCGGTGGATCGCTGATCACTCGCGCGCTCTGTTCGACTGCCGACTGCACCTGAGCGTATGCGATGCCGCCCGGCATCATGGCGAACTCGTCACCGACCAGAAAGAGCCACGACGCCACCCCGCGCTCTTCGGCATACGCGGCTGGGTCTGCAACCAGTCCGCGGTTGTAGCAGAGATCCTTCGGGAGTACGAAGTTGGCCATTATTGAATTGTACTGCCGTTTCCCGCGTTCGTCTCCCCCACGCTGGAATGATGCAGTCGATCGAGTCGAACCGTCGTCTAGTGTCGCGCCGACCGTTCCCGGATCGTGGGCTTCGGCTCGGGGACCCCGTAGGCTTCATAGCACGACAGGCACATGCCGGCGTGGAACGTGGTGTTGGGGTGCTGTCCGACGTACGCTTCGATGGGCCGTCGCGATGCCGCGTCGTCGCGAACCCGCTTGCAATGGGAGCAAACCGGAAGGATTCCTTCAAGCTGCTTGACCTTGGCGCGGAGCTGTCGGTTGTCGAGCGCCAGGCGCTTGCCCCCCACGTGCACGTGACCGTACGCCAGCAGCAGCAGCGTCGTGGTGAACGCCAGGATCATCGAAACCACGGCAATGATCGCGAGTTTGGCCCAACTGTGCCCCACGTCCACCACCAGCGTCGCGAGCCGGGCCCTGAGCTGTTCGCGGGTGTCGGCGAGGAGGTCAGCGACGTGCGCATTGAGCACGCGCACGCGGGCGAGCGAATCGGCGCGAGCCGGGCCGGCGAGCCCCTTGTTCGCGAGCTCGCGCGTCAGCTTGTCGAGGTCGGTCGCCGCGACGCGCAATTGGTCGATGTTCGGTTCCGTGATCTGCGTCAGCGGAGCGTCGCTCCGGAGAATCTGCTGGGCACTGTCGAACTGCGCGCGAATCAGCGGCCAGCTCTCGTTGACCACCGGCGACGCTGCCGCGCTATCGCCCGCATTGTCCTCGCGCCGGAGCCGGTCGTCCATCACACTGAAGTGCGTGGCGACGACGAGACCGTTCTGCACCTGATGCCGGCTGCCGGCGAGCGTCACCGTGAGATAGATCACCCAGGCGCAGAACGCGCACGGCAGCAGGACGACCGTCGTCTTCCAGCGGGCGAGGCCGAAAAGGACCGGAGTCGGGGCCGTCACCGGTAGGTCCACCCGCCGTACGCCACCTTCGGCAGGGATCGGAGCAGCAGGACAACAGCTGCAAGAGTTGGACAGTCGCGCAGTGGCACTCTGCCAGCCTCGAATAGGCGTTTATGGGCAAGATGACGGTTTCGCGAGGGGTTTTCCCCCGGTTCCCCGCCCCTTGACGCTCATTTGCAAGAGCGGTGCCCGATCAACCGGAACAACCGGAATGGCGGATAGCCGGGACCTTCGTGTCACTCCTGGCGCGGCGGTGGCACGAAGCGCCGCGACTGGCGTTCGTAGGCGTGAGCCAGTGCGAGAACGAGCGCGTCGTTTCCCGGGAGACCGACGACGGAGAGGTTGAGCGCCGGCATCCCGTCCGCGCCGAGGCCGGCCGGCACCGACACTTCCGGTAGACCAAGCCAGTTGCCGTAACCCAGGGTGGTGCGGATGTTCGGCCATTGATCGATGATGCGGGTGGCGTTGAACGGCATCGTGGGATAGACCATCGCGACCACACCGGCGGAATGCAACGACACGGCGAGCGAAGCGACGACATCGGCCCGTGCACGAGCAAACGACATACCCGCCGCATCCCGTTGCATCGGTTGCGCGAACAACGGGATGCATTCGTCGTACGTCGCGGGGAGCACGTCGTAGTACGCGCGGTACGCCGGATAACCGCTGCGAATGGCCGCGTGCGGGTCGTGGGTCCGCCCGGCGAAGTAGCGGTAAAGCGCGTTGGCGGTCGGCGCCGGCGATCGCGAATTCGGCGCGACATCGCCTCGATCGCGCGCTGCCGCCGAAAAGGCGGAGCGGTAATTCAGCGTAGTGATCGCAGGAGCGAATGAGTCCACGATTGCTCCTGCGGTGCGCAGATCAGCTATCGCGCGATCCCAGATCGCAAGTGCTTCCGGCATCATCTGCGGCCGGGGCACGTGCGCGTCGACCAGACCTAGCCGTACGCCTGCCAGCGCGTCGTCGCGCAACGCCCGCAACGGCGCGGCATCCCACGTGGCCGTTCGTACCAGCGGATCCGATCGATCCGCGCCCGAAACCGCGGCAAGAAGCAGTGCCGCGTCGGCCACTGACCGGGCGAGCGATCCGTGGGTGTCGAGGTACGGCCAGGTCGGAATGACTCCGGTGCGCGGCACCAGCCCGAACGTCGGCTTGACTCCGACGACACCGGTGAATTGCGCCGGGATGCGGTTCGATCCACCGTCGTCAGTTCCGAGGGCGGCGAACGCCATGCCGTCGGCGACGGCAACTGCCGAACCCGCGCTCGATCCCCCCGGCGTGCGCGTGCCCGTGGCGTCGTATGGATTCTGCACCTGTCCGGTGCAGGAACTGGTGCCGTTGCCGTGGTAGGCGAAATCGTCGGCGGCCGTCTTGCCCAGCACGATCGCACCCGCCGCACGAAGTCGCGCGACCTCGAGGGCGTCACGGTGAACCGCCTCAGGGAAGAGCCGCGCCCACTCGGCGTTCGAACCCGTGGTCGGCAATCCCTTCATGTCGTAAATCGCCTTGGCAAAGACCGGTACGCCGTCGAGCGGACCGCGACTGTGTCCGTTCCGATGCCGCGCGTCGGAGGCACGCGCATCGGCGAGCACCGTCGCCGACAGCGCGTCGATTGCGCGCCAGCGTGATCCGTCTGCGTGGCAGCGGTCAACCGCGTGCGTAACGACTTCGACCGCACTCCACTTGCCAAGCCGAAGACCCGCCAGATGCTCGGCGATCGAGCCTTCGAGCGGGTCGCCGCTCGCGAACCACCAATCGT
>JBOHRY010000349.1:0-2379 GCA_050732955.1 Gemmatimonadales bacterium
CGGCTGGTGGATTGGCGCCCGCGTCGGCTTCATGACCGCGCTCATGGTGAGCATCGTCGGGACCGCCGTCGGCGTCTACTACACCCGTCGGTGGATTGCTACTTACCTCTAGTCGCAGTTGCTTGAAGGATGTTCTTCCTCGACCGCGCTGGGCGCACCCTGGCCGGCTTCCTCACCCGCCCCCGTCACACAACCCTCGGAATCTCGACCTCGCCGCCCAACGCGTTGATCGCCGCATTGCGGCCGGGCGACGTGCTCCTCATCGAAGGCGACACCCGCGTTTCGGTCGCCATCAAGTACCTGACCCAGTCGAGCTGGTCGCACGCGACGCTCTGTGTCGCCAAGCCCGCGGTTTCCACGTCCGGCGACGACGGTGCCAGCATCCTGCTCGAGGCTGACGTCAACAGCGGCGTGCGCCTGGTTCCACTCGAAACGTATGCCGGCCTGCACACGCGGATCTGCCGCGCGGTGGGCCTGAGCGCGGCCGAGCTTGCCCGGGTGATCGACTATGCCACCGCGCGCGTGGGCAGCCAGTATGACGTGAAGCATTTCTGGGACCTGGCCCGGTATCTGGTTCCCACGCCCCCGGTGCCGACGCGCTGGCGCCGGCGCCTGCTCGCCTTTGGCAGTGGCGATCCGACGCGCGCCATCTGCTCCACACTGATCGCCGACGCCTTCCACAGCGTCAGTTATCCGATCCTGCCGGAAGTTCTCATGACCGGGCACGACAGCGTGGCGGCCGAACACGCCTTCGCCGAGATGAGGCATATTCAGGAGCACGGACTGTACATGCCGCGCGACTTCGACGTGTCGCCGTACTTTCAGATCGTCAAGCCGACGCTCGAACTCGGATTCGACCCCCACCACCGGCAACCCACGACGGGTCTACCAGCCACCGGAGAGGCCTGATGTCACCTACGCGCCGCGAATTCATCGGAGTATCCGCCGCCGTACTTGCTTCACGACCGGAATCGGTCCTCCGGCGGACCAACGTTCCCAAAGCCGCGCCGGTGCTGCTCTTTCAGGGCGACTCGATCACCGATTGCGGGCGCGATCGCACCGTGTCCGCGGCCAATGACCCACGGGCCCTGGGAACCGGGTATCCGTTGCTGCTCGCCGCCCAGCTCCGCGACCAGCATCCCGATCGCGACCTGCAGGTGTTCAATCGCGGCGTGAGCGGTAACACTGTCGACGATCTGCGGGCTCGCTGGACTCACGACACGATCGATATCAAACCCGCCGTGCTCTCGATCCTGATAGGTGTGAACGACAAATGGCACACACTGATGGGCACATACCATGGCACGGCGGACGCATATGAGGCAGGGTATCGAAGCCTCATCGAATCGACGCGAGCCGCGTTGCCTGACACACGCCTCGTGATCATGGAGCCATTCGTGTTGCGAACCGGAGTCGTCAAGGACGACTGGTTCCCGGACTTCGATCGGTATCGCGCCGCAGCGCGCCACGTAGCCGACGGAGCGAAGGCGACCTTCGTCCCGCTGCACGACATGCTGCAGGGGCTCGCTCACAAGGCGGCGCCTGCGTACTGGCTCGTCGATGGCGTACACCCCACGGTAGCCGGGCATGCGGCGATCGCGCGGCAGTGGATGCAAAAGGTCAAGTTCTAGACGTGTCCGTCGTGAGATTCGCGGTCGCTGCCGCAATCGGATTGCTGGCTGCAGACCCGGCGCCGCGCGCCGCGATGCCAGCACTGTTGCACGCGGCGGACACGACGGCCATCGTCCTCCTCGGTACCGGCACGCCGCGACCCGATCCCGCGGCCGCTGGTGCCGCAACCGCCGTCGTGGTGGGTCATCGCGTCTTTCTCTTCGATGCCGGCCCCGGCGTCGAACGCCGACTCAACGCCGCTGGCCTCCCGATCAACGGTGTCACCGCGCTCTTCATCACCCATCTGCACAGCGACCACACGCTTGGCCTGCCGGATCTCGTGTTCACTTCGTGGGTGATGGGGCGACGCACGCCTCTCCAGGCGTACGGACCGCACGGGCTCGAGCAGATGGTCGATCACATCATCGCGGCGTGGTCCCAGGACATTGCCGTTCGCACCGAGGGGCTCGAGCACGAAACGCCGGGCGGATATCGCGTCGCCGTGCACGAGATCCATCCGGGAGTGGTCTACGACAGCGGCGGCGTAAAGGTCACCGCGATTCCGGTGCTTCACGGCAGCTGGAAGGAGGCGTACGGATATCGCATCGATACGCCGGACCGCAAGATCGTGATCTCCGGTGATACTCGCCCGAGTGCCGCGCTCGCCAAAGCGGCGCACGGCGTGGACGTGCTGATCCACGAGGCGTACGCAGAGTCACGGCTCGCCCCGGAAAATCGACCGGGTGGCGCGGATTGGCCGCGCTACAT
>JBOHRY010000350.1:0-4703 GCA_050732955.1 Gemmatimonadales bacterium
GCTCAACGCCAGCCCGATTCGCGCGCTGGCGCGACTCAATGCCGAGCCCGCAGCAGGCGGCTGTGCGCGTTTCGCCGCACGGACCATCGGCAGCCTCCCACTGCCGGCTTCGGTGCTGGGACACCCAGTGCTGGCCGCCCTCGCCAACACGGCGCTGAATCACGATGTACAGGACGCGATCGACGATTGCGCCGTCCACATCCTGGGCCTTTCCCGCGACGAATGCGAGGTGCTCACTGGCGTGGCCGCGAATCGGCGCTGAATCGCTCCGCGAACTGCGGGAGGTGGCTCAGCCGGGGATCGCTCATCCAATCGCCGAGGATGCCGCGACGGCGGTCGCCGTCATTCGGGCGTCCCGTGGCCCCACCCGGAGCAGGCTCACGCCGCCGGCGTTCCTTCAGCCACACCAGCACGACTCATGGCGCCGGGTGATGTACGCGTTGGGCGCATGGCACGGCGCTCTCCTCGCCGAGCCGGTCGGATCGGGGAAGACGTGGATCGCGTTGGGGGTGGCCGCGTTCGCGCAGAAGCCCGTTGTGGCGATCGTACCGGCGATCCTGCAGCAGCAATGGAAGGAAGCCAGTGTCCGCGCGGGACTTCGCCTTCATCTCGCGACGCATGAGCGGTGCAGTCGGGGCGGCGTGCCGGGAGCGAATCCCGAGCTGGTGATCATCGACGAAGCCCATCGGTTCCGGCACTCGAATACCCGGCGCGTCCAGACGCTGGCACCATGGCTGGTCGGGCGACACGTGCTCCTCCTCACCGCCACGCCGATCGTCAATCGGCTCGCGGACCTGCTCGGAGGGTTGAGGCTGGCTCTGCCGGAGGACGCGCTGATGCTGGACGGTATCCTCGAACTCGGCGAGCTCGAAGCGTTGAACGATCCTCCTGCCGCGCTGGCGCGCGTGGCAATCCGGTCGCGAAGCATTGCCAGCGGATCGGCCATGCGAACCGCGATTCAGATGCCGCCAGATGCGCGCGAGAACCGGCGCGGCCACCGGGCGGTCGCACGGGTGGGCGAACTGGCCCTGAGCAGCTCACCGCCGATCCGTCGGTTGCTGGCGTCGGTGCTGCTCGACGCAGCCGCGTCGAGCGACGCGGCATTCTACGCTGCATTGCGTCGCTATCGTGCTCTCCTGCTGCAGAGCCGCGATGCCGGCGGCGCCTCGCGGGCGATGCTCCGGCGCTTCGCCGGAGAGCGGCTCGACCAACTGGTGCTCTGGCAACTCCTCGATCCCGGTCACGATCAGGTCGGCTTGCCGCTGGACGACATCGCCCGGGTGGAGAAGATGCTCACCACTACACCGGACGACGCGCCGTGGATCGCAGCACTCCTCGCCCGATGTGACGACGAACGCCCCACCATCTGCTTCAGCGGCCATCGCGCCACGGCCCGATCGCTTCGCGAAGCGCTGGGCGAGTCCACCGCGTGGGTTACCGGCAGCGAGGCGGGAATCGGTCCGCATCGGCTGGAGAGGGGCGCCATCCTGACCGCATTCGGGCCGGAACGGCGCTCATGGTGTGCCCGCCGCGTGCTGCCGCGAGTGCTCGTGGCCACCGATGTGGCAGCGGAAGGGCTCGACTTGCACGCCGCCGGAAGGATCGTGCATGTAGACCTGCCCTGGACCGCGATGCGGGTCGAGCAGCGCGAAGGCCGGTTGCTCCGGCTCGGACAGGAGCACGGCAACGTCGAGGTGATCGTCCGGATTCCGGCGGTGGCGATTGAATCGGCCCTCGCGCCTGCGGCCCGGGTCCGAGGCAAGCATCGACTGGCACAGCGCTGGCTCACCGGACTGGCGCAAGCAACCGATGATCGCATCGGTTGCCCGCCAGATCCGGTCGTCGCAGGCATCGAGCCCCACGGCGGCGCCCGCGCGGTGGTTGCGGTACGACTGGAACGAGGCACGCGAAGCGGCGTGGTCGTGATGATCGCGTCCGACGACGGTAGCTGGCATGTTGCCGACGACAAACTCGATGCCTCGCTGGAGCACGCCTGCCATGCATCGCCTGCATTCATCTCGCCGGACGCTGTCGCCGTGACGCTCGCCGCGGCTACCCGCGCCGCGATCGCATTCGCGAGTTCGTGCACGCCCAATGCACCGTCCGCATTGGTCACTCGAATCCACCGACTGGCGCGCACAGCGGCACTGCGGCGCGATACGCCCACCCTGAGCCGCCTGGACCGGCTGCTGCGATTTGCCGCCTCTGCCCCGACGCTCGGCGGACGGATGACGCGAACGCGACTCGCCGAATGCGATGACGCAACGTTCCTGTCCTCTGACGTGCCCGATCTTCCGACGACTCCGACGATACAGGCGTCAGTGATCGCTGCGTTGATCCCGGCAAGACACGCAGACTAGCTCGCCCTACCGTTTGGCAACGCAGTTACTACGTTCGTCGCATGGCTGCATTCCAGACGGTGCTGTTCGATCTTGACGGCACGCTGATCGATTCAGTGGAGCTGATTGTCGACAGCTATCATCACGCCTACCGGGTTCATGGACTGCCCGCCATGTCTCGCGACGAGATTCTCGCGGGACTCGGCACGCCGCTGCGAACCGTGTTTGGCGCGTTGACCGACGATGCGGCGGCGATCGACGCCTGGATCGCCACCTACCGCGAGTTCAACCTTTCGCATCACGACGCGAGGATTCGCGCGTATCCTGGCACGGTGGCGATGGTGCGAAGCCTTCGCGCCGCGGGCCTTCGGCTCGGCCTGGTCACCAGCAAGAATCGAGTTGGGGCCGCCCGCGGCCTGAAGCTGGTCGGTCTCGCCGACGAGATCGAGATCATCGTCGGCGCGGACGACGTCACCCACCCGAAGCCGCACCCCGAGCCAGTCGAGCGCGCGCTGGAGTTGCTCGCGATGCCTGCCAGCACATGTCTCTTCGTGGGTGATTCGCACCACGATATCCGGTGTGGGCGAAGCGCGGGTGTGCGGACCGCCGGCGTCACCTGGGGTCCCTTCGATCGCGCACATCTGGAAGCGGCAGGACCGGATTTCTATTGCGATAGTCCGAACGATCTTCTGGCGCTGGTCAGGCCCGCGCTCTCCCGGACTTGAGTACCACGCGGTTCACGCCTGGCCGCTCATCAATCCGCGTAGTTGCCGAATCAGCTGGGTCTGTGCCGCTCGATTGCGCGTGGCGACGAAGATCGTGTCGTCGCCGCCGATCGTCCCGACCACTTCCGGCCACGCGAGCAGGTCGATCGCGCTGCCGGCGCGTTGGGCCTCCCCGGGAGGAGTGTGCAGCACCAGGAGCGCTTCGCCGGCGGTTTCGACGGAAAGCAGCGACTCCGCCAGGCGTCGCTCATTGGGGTCCGCGATCTCGTGAAGGTTTGCCGCCGCCGGCCGCTGGTAGATGCCGTCGATCTTGATCAGGCCGAGGACGGCGATATCGCGACTCACCGAACTCTGCGTGACTTCCCAGCCTTCCTGTTCCAGTGCTTCGGCGAGCTCTTCCTGGGTATGGAGCGGCCGTGTCGCCACCAGCTCGAGGATCTTGAGGTGCCGTTGCTGCCGTTCGCGGCTCATGAACGACGCGCCGCGACAAGACGGGTGATGGCGCCGCGAAAGCGCCGTTCCGCGCCGAGTCGCCAGCGTCGTGCGGCGTTGAGCCGGGCGCGCAACGCCGCGAACGGCAGATTGCCGAGACCTCCGGTCGATCGACGGAACGCCAACAGCTGCTGAGTAGTGATCGGTGCCTGCTGCCGGCCCTCCGTCACTTCACGCGAAACGTCTCGGTATGCCGTGCGGAACGCGGCGCCGGAGCGGACCCGCCGCATCACTTCGTCGGTCGCGAAGACTTCGGGTCTGAGCGCGGCCCTGGCACGCGTGACGTCGACACCGAGTTCGGGGATCACCGCCGCAAGCACGGAGAGCATCTCGCCGGAACGGTCCAGTCCCCGAAAGAGCGGCGCCTTGAGCAACTGAAAGTCCCGATGGTATCCGCCGCCAAGCTTGGATTTCAGTGCCATGATGGTGGCGAGATCGCCTTCCAATGCCACCGCACGCGCCCGCGTCAATTCGAAGAGGTCGGGGTTCCGCTTCTGCGGCATGATGCTCGAGCCGGTGGACCAGCGTCGCGGCAGGGTGAGCCAGGCGAATTCGTCGGCGCTGAAAAGGATCACGTCCGACGAAAGCTTGGCGCACTCATGCGCCGCCATGCAGCACCAGAAGATCACTTCGGCTTCAACTACACCTCGGCCGTTCTGGGTACTGGTCACCGCGAGATCAACGCCGCCAAAACCCAGCGCGCGCGCCGCCGCCTCGCGTGCCAGCGGCAACGGAACACCGTACCCCGCCGCACTTCCCAGCGGCGAGCGGTCGAGCCGCGTCCAGAACCCATTGATGCTGTCGGCGGCATCGAGGAGACCTTCCGCATAGCCGGCAGCCCAGAGACCGGCGGACGACGGCATGGCAATTCGCTGGTGCGTGTAGCCCGGCCAGATGACGCGGCGATGCACCCGCGCGAAATCCAGCAGCGTGTCCGCGAGCGTGGTCATTCGATCGTGCAATCCGAGCACCGCGTCCTTGAGAAAGAGGCGCAGATCGACCGACACCTGGTCGTTGCGCGACCGGCCCGTGTGAATCCGCGCTCCCGCGTCGCCGAAGTGACGCGTGAGCCAGAATTCGACGGCGCTGTGCACATCCTCGTGCTCGGTGCCGATCACCAGTTCGCCCGCATCGACGGCCCGCAGTG
>JBOHRY010000351.1:0-12444 GCA_050732955.1 Gemmatimonadales bacterium
CCGAACCAGCAGACCACGGCGTCGCAGGCCGGAGCGCAGGCAACGCTGCGGATGATTTCGCCGACCGAGCGGCACGGCGCGAGTACCACGTCGTGATGCGCGGCGAGCAGGCTCAGATCCGCGTCGATGAACGATGCCATCGTCGTATGGGGCATGACGATACGCAGCCGGCGCCCAGCTTCGTCAACCACCGGACGGACCTGCGACAGGTTCGCTCGAACGTACGGCGACCCGGTTGCTGCCCGAAGTGTCGGTGTAGCTCATCAGCGCGACATACGCGGTGAACGCGGCACCGGCGATCATCGGGCCGACGTACGCGAACGCGCTCAACGCCGCGCTGGTGAACAACATGGCATAGGTGAGCGTGAGCGCCGCGAGCCAGCCGCGATATCCAGCCACGACGCGGCGAAAGGCGATCGAGCTGAGGAATCCCGTGGCGCCGACGACCACGAGCGAGCCGACGGTGCCGAAGTCCTCGATCAGGCCGCGAAATACGGTCTGAAGATTGGACGTGGTGAACCCGACATCGATCGCCTGCACGGTCGGCCAGTCTCCGCCGAGAGCCCGAGCCAGCCGCTCGAACGAATAGAAGCCGCCTGTGAGGCCGGTAGCGCGAATACCGGACGATTCGAACCATCGCCCGAACGACGCCAGGAATCCGAAGGGTTCGGCGACGATCGCCCCGATCGACCGCTCACTGCCGGTGAAGTACCGGACGAACTGCACCGCAACCGAACCGCCGACGAGCAGCAGCAGCACCAGCGCGCCGATCAGTCCGAAGAGCCGGAGACCCTCGCGTCGTGGATCGTCCGTCCCGAGCAGGCTCGCGGAGAGATAGGCGCCCAGCCAGAGCGCTCCGCCGAAGAGCACGCCCATGCGGGATCCGGTGACGAATCCGATCAGGATGATCGCGGCGAGCGGGACGAGCGCCAGGACTTTGGCCGCTGGCCGCCGAGCCGCGTGGAAATACAGTCCGGCGAACGGCGTTCCGGTGTACGCCAGCACCAGCAGCGCGCGTGCGACGATGTCCTGTTGCTGGCGGCCGAAGGTGAACGTGATCCGTGATGCGGCCGCCATCCGCGCCAGCGCCGGCAACGACACGACGTCCCGCAGTGCGAACCCCGTGGCGTGCACTGCACTGATCAAGGCCAACAGTCCCGCGACCGCCAGCGTCGCCGTGATGACGCCGAGGCCACGGTACCGCCGCGTATGCGGCACCGGCCGTGACGCTCCGCTGACCGCGGCTCGTGACCAGGCAGCGGCCCCGAGAAAGCAGCTGCAATTGAGCAGGATCCACAGCAGGGCGGGCACCAGGGTGTGCGGTGCCCCGATGACTGGCAGCGCGGCCAGCGCGTACGCCAACCAGCCAATCGGCCAGATCGTCGCGGGCGCGATCCAGCTCCCCTCGATCCGCCTCGCGGTCAGCGCCAGAACGGCCAACGCCGCGAGCGCGGTCAGGTAAGCAAACATCAGAGCTCTGATCCGAGCCGATTCACCCCAACGTCCGATACTTGCGGGAGTTCACCCGCGGAATGGAGGCGGCAGGAGTGGGGAAGGTCAAGCCGTGCCGATCGATCCTGCCGCCGGACCGCGGGATGGGATGGTAGCTTTCCGGACCTATGTTGTCGCTTCTCCACTGGGTTCTTGCCTTGGGCGCGCTTGCCATGCCGGTGCAGCCCACCGATTCGTCGCATCCGGCGATCGCGGCCGTCAAGGCGCATCCGGCAGCGTTCGGCGGACGGGCGCTTGAGATTCGCGGACACGTGGCGGAGATCCGGAGCGCCTCCGCGCTGGAGCACATCGGCCTCTACCGGCTAGTCGATGCCAGCGACACGGCCGGCATCCTGGTGCAGAGTAGGAATCTTCCCCTTGGCGGAGGCACCTTCCGGGTGGAGGCCAAGGTTGCGCCGGTCTCGGGCGACGCAGCGCCCCCGGAACTGATCGAGATCGGCCGGCACGCCACCGACGAACGCCCCGCGCTTCCGACAGCCGTGTTCATCCTGTGCGGCCTGACCGCACTGACGCTGGGTGCTCTGCTGATTCAGATCTCGCGCGAACAGCGAAAAAATCTCCTGGCGTTGCCACTCTGGCTGCTGCCGTACGCCGCCTCGACCGGCAACGCCGACCGCGGCGATTCGCTTCCGGCATTGCGCTTTGAGCCCGAACTTGAGACCGAGGATCGACGGCGCCACGGCGAACTTCGGCGGCGGAAGCGCAAGTTGATGGCCGGGACGAGTACGGCGGTGCTGCTGACGGCGGCGAGCGGATTCTGGGTGGTTGGCACGCGTCCTCACGTGACCAACCTGCCGACCTACGTACGCCTCGCGGCCGACACACCGACGGACACGATTGCGGGACGGCCGGATTCGATCGCCGACGCAGCTCCGGTGGCGCGCGTGGCTCCGCCACCCGCGGCGGTGCCGTCGGCAACAAAGACCGTGGCGCGTGGCAGCACGCCGACGGTGGGCGACACCGGGTCAGTTCGTCGGCCCCCGCTCGCCGCTCCCCCGCCGCAATCGATCGCGGCGCAGCCGCCAGCGAAACAACGGCCGACGCCACAACCTCCGCCAGCGTCGGCTTTGGTGCCGCCGCCGGCACCGCCACCACCGCCGCCGCCGCCGGAACCACAACCGCAACTCGCCGTCATTCCGCCGCCGCCATCGGCGACATCGCAGGCGCCGGTGCGGAATCCCGAAACGGATCTTGCGGAGGCAACCTCCGTCGCCCGCGACGGAGCCAGTCAGCTGGTCGCGGCGATCAATGCCAAGGATGCCGGCAGCTTGTCGCAACTGCTGCCCGACGCCCAGGCCGGCGATCGCGGGCGCTTGAATCGCTTCCTCAAGCTGGTGAAGGATTATGGTCCGCGAGCCACGCTGTCCCGCGTTGAAGCCCCGACGCTCACTGGCGATCGCGGCGAAGCGCAATTCTCGGTCGCGCTCTCATGGCGCGGGGACTTCGGCGTAAATTCCAGGAAGTCCGGCGCGTTCGTTGGCGCGCTGCGGCATACCGAGGGCGGCTGGAGGTTTGACGGCGCTCGACTGCTCGACAATCTGCCCTGAGCCCTTACGCGGGATCGCGACATGACTCGATTGGTGCGGACAATCGGTATCGCCATGGCCTTCATCGCCGGGGCAAGGCTGGAACTCGGCGCGCAGTCGGCTCAGCCCATGTCGCTGGAGTTGTCGGGCGCGGGCAACTTCGCCATGGATGCCAATCCGGCACTCGATCCGCAGAGCCGCCCTGCCGTTGAGGGCCAGGCGCGGTACACGTTCTCACGGTTTTCGCTGGGTATTGGCGCGGTGATTCAGTCCCCGCAGAACAACCTGCGCCAGCTGCGCGGATCGGCGTTTGTCGAGCCGCGATACGTCGTGGGGAGCTGGCCGGGAAAGGCGTTCTATCTGGCGACGCGATTCGGGTACGGACGATTCATCTGCACTACCCGGTGCACCGATGAAGACAGCCATGTCACCTACGGCGCCGGAGCAGGCATCCTCATTCGCGTCTCACCCCGCGTCAACGCCGATCTGGGAGCCGAATATTTCCGGGTCGCCAACTGGTCGGCCTCGGGCTACTCGCTCCTTCGCGCCGGGCTCACCCTCGGGTTGTAACGAAGGCTGACCGCATTCGTCCGGCGCTGTGGGGCAAAACGGCATCCCAGCGTCTCACCCATCGCAACTGACGCAGTCGTCCCGCGCGACCCCGCGCGGCGATTCGGCTATTCCGGAGGACAGCATGCCGGTCAGGCGATCATCTCTCACACTCGGCGCGACGCTCTTGCTCGCCGCGCTCGCGGTCTCGACGGCCCACGCACAAGGGCGGGGCCGTGGCCGCAAACCAGCGCCGCCACCCCCGCCGCCTGCGCCGGCGCAGCAGCCCGGCAATCGCGGTGGCGATCGAGGGCGGAACCCCGTGGGCGGCGGATACATCCCCAATCGTGGCCCGACTGGATCCAGGCCACCAGCTCCGCCGCCACCGCCACCGCGTGGCACGCAGCCCACGCAGCAGCCGGTGCGGTCGCGCAACTTCGTCGATCAGCCGGGACATCCAGACCGCCCGCACGTAGACGCGCAAAATGGGCGCTGGATAGGTCACACCAATCGAAGTGACCGGGTCTACCATGTCGACAGGCCCTGGCCGCACGGACGATTCTCGGGGACTCTCGGCGCACGCTACGTCTATCGGCTTGGCGGCGGGAATCGCGAGCGGTTCCGGTTCAGTGGCTTCTATTTCAGCATCTTCCCGGCGGACTACGACTACTGCGGCGACTGGCTCTGGGACTCGGATGACATCGTGCTGTACGACGATCCGGACCATCCCGGACTCTATCTCGCGTACAACGTCCGGCTGGGAACCTACTGCCACGTCGAGTATCTCGGACCGTAACGCGGTCCCGAAGCGTTGCTCGCCAAGCGTTAGGCGTTGGGCATTAGGGCGCGCTCCTAATGTCTAATGCCTAACGCTTAGCGCCTTCCTTCACCCGCGCCACCCAGTCCGCGAACGCCGCGATGAACTTCGTGAAAAACTCGCGAGAGCTTTCGTTGATCAGCGATCCCGACTCATCGAACAGCTCGCCGGCACGGCGGCGCGACCGATTCGAGTGCGCGCGCCACCTTCCGCGTGATCGACGCACGCCGCAGGCTGCCGACCAGCGCCACGATGTCGAATGGTCGAGCCACGCGCTCCTGACGCCGTCAGCAGTCCGCGCGCGAAGCACGGGCGCCCGTCGCCGCGATCAGCCGCAGCAGCATGTCCGGATCCACCGGCTTGACCAGGTGATGATCGAAGCCGGCGGCCAGCGCGCGGGCGCGATCTTCGGGCTGACCGTATCCCGTGATCGCGATCAGCGTCGGGCGCGGCTCGAGGTTCTGTTCCCGGAGCCGTGCCGCGATGGTGTAGCCATCCATGCCGGCCAGCCCGATATCGCACAGCACGATGTCGGGATGGTGCTGCCGTACCAGCTCGAGCCCCGCCAGTCCATTGAGCGCGGCGGAAACTTCGTGTCCGGCACGCTGCAGCAGCATGCCGAGCGCGGCATTGGAGTCGGCGTCGTCGTCGATCAGCGTGATGCGGTATCTCGACTGGCTCGCGGACGCCTCGGCAAGATGCCGGGCGCGAATCGCATCCGGTGGGGTTTCGGTAACCGCCGGCAGCGTAAGCGTGAATTCACTGCCGCAACCGGGACCATCGCTGTGTGCCTCCAGGTCACCGCCATGCAGGCGCGCGATGCTGCGAGCGATCGCCAGGCCGATGCCGAGACCGCCCGGGCTGCTCGTCGGTTCGGCGTTGCCGTGGGTGAAGAGGTCGAAGATGCGGGGCAGCGCATCGACGGCGATCCCCTCGCCGTTGTCAGTCACGCGAAGCACGAGTCGATCGCCGGTGACAGTCGCCGTCAGCGCGATGGAACCACCTTCCTGCGTGAAGCGCGCCGCGTTCTGCAGCAGGTTGCCGACCACCTGCGCCAGGCGGGTGAGATCGCCATCGACATAGCCGCCATCGCTCGGAAGCGCGACGGTAAGCGCCTGGTTGCGATGCTCGATCGTCGGCCGGCTGAGGTCGATCGCTTGATCGACGATGCGAGTGATCGACACCGGACGCCGATGCAAGGTGATCTTCCCCGAAGTCACTCGCGATGCGTCGAGAAGTTCGTCCACCAGCCGGGTGAGCTGGGTCACCTGTCGCCGGATGACGTCGTGCACCCAATGCAGCAGTGGCTCGTTGCCTGTCACGCCGTTCAGCACCGCGACCGCGTTGGCGATCGGCGCCAGCGGATTGCGGATCTCATGGGCGAGCATCGACAGAAATTCTTCCTGTCCACCGGTCGGCGGGGGCGATCCACCGAACGAGGTTGCTTTGCTGTCGGGCGCGTGGTCGGCTGCGCGGTCGTTCACCAGGTGAATACCATCATGAGTGTTCGCGGATCCTGCCTCACTGTGGATTCTCATTAGGCGTCCTCGCGCGGATTGGTGTGCCGATGCTTCATCGCCGCCGCTGCAGGGGCGAGCCGCCATGGATTGCAAGGTGACGCGCGAGGGTCCGGGAGTTTCACGCCAGGAGGTTCGCGCCCCTGCCACGGCAGGTTCGGCTTGTCGCGCAAGGCGAGAAAGCGTTGATAGGCGGTTATTGCCCCGGCGGTGATGTCCTGCGGTGCACTGCGGCCAAGGCGCTGGCCCGCTGGGATCTCCGCAAACTTCGCCGAGTGATCCGGCAGGTTGCGGCCTCCGCCGGAGCGGGAGATCGTGGCGGAGATCGCGCGGGCGGCGCTCCGGCTCCGGGGGCCGGAGCGCGCCCATCCACGACGCTAGTTGGGCATCCGCTCCTGCGCCGCGGGATATGCCGGCATCGGATACTTGCCGATCTTCTCGGCCGTGTAGGCATCGGCCCAGAAATCTGGCGGACCCTCGCTGTCCGGCACCTTGTTGATCGCCGGCTTGAGGCCGTGTTTGAGGTACGCGACGATCGCGTGCAATTCGCGGTCAGTCATGAAGCGCCAGGCCGTCCACGGCATCGGCGGCGCCAGGTAGTGGGGATGCATCGGAAAGTTCCCTTGCCCCGGCGTCATCGACGTGATCGTCACATCGGGGGTATCCTCCGGCCGCAACCCGTAACGAAGGGCATTGAAGATCTGGCGTTCGGTGAAGCGTCCCAGTCCGGTGGCGTTGTCCGGCGTCAGGTTGCGCGGCCGGGTGTGAAAGCAGGGCTGCGCCCCCGGCGTCACGTAGCACGGTCCGATCAGGAACTCCTGGTCCGGCGTCTTCATCCCCGCAAGCCAGCCGTCGAAAGACGGATCGGCTCCGCCGTGACAGCCGGCGCAGTCGTGCGTGATCACGAGCGAGCGGCCCAGCAGCACCTGGGCGCGCAGATCCTGCTGTGCCTGCGCACGCGGGTCAGGGCGGACGAACGACGCCAGCGCGACCACACCTGCGATCGGCAGCATCCAGGCAAGCGGGGCGTACCTGCTCCGATGCATTTCCCTCATCTCTTCCTCCGTGTCAGTGGTGGCCGGACTTCGAGAATGCCCATCATGCCATGATCCTCGTGATCGAGAATGTGACAGTGAAACATGAATTCACCCGGAAAATCATCGAGCCGCACGATGAACCGGACTGACTCGTGCTTGGGCACGTTGACGACGTCCTTCCAGCTGGGATATGGCTCGGGCACGCCATTGCGGTCGAGGATCTGGAACTGGAAGCCATGCAGATGAAAGGGATGATCCATGGTCACCACGTTCTGGATTTCCCAGATCTCGGTGGCGCCGAGACGCGACGTGACGTCGACGCGGTGCATATCCATGGTACGGCCGTTGATCAGGCCCTGACTCATCACGATGACGTGCCGCGCGGTGACGCGTGACGTGTCGAGCGCCGTGATCATTCGCAGATGGTCGGGTATCGCGACCGATGTGACCGGTGGCGCGTCGCTGTACTGTATCGTGAGGAGATCTCTCGGCACGGCCCAGTCGGCAGGCCGGGTGTGCGGATCGTACCGATCGTACGGCAGGTCCCGGAGTGTGGTCCGCGAATCCGGCGCGCCGGCGCCGCGCACCAGCAGTTCGACGCGTTCCGAGTTGGCGAGCAGGAACTCGGGAATCGTCACCGGTCGGTCGAACAATCCGCCGTCATCGCCCACATGGATGAGTGACTGTCCCGGAATGGCCAGCCGGTAGATTCGCGCGGCCGAAACGTTGATCACGCGCCAGCGCTGCACCTCGCCACTCCGGATCGAAATCACCGGCATGACCTGGCCATTGACCAGGAGGACGTTTCCCTCGCGACCATTCTCCTGGTCGATCAAACCCTGCATGGATTGCGAATCCGCGATCTCCGGACTCCCGTCCGGCGCGAAGCGGTTGTCGGAGAGAATCAGGAGCTTTTCTGGAAGCGCAGCGGGAAGCGGATCATGCGGATCACGCACGATGATCGCGCCGAAGAGTCCCTTGGCGATCTGATATCCAGTGCGAGCATCCGGATGCGGGTGGTACCAGTACGTGCCGGCGGTGCCGCGCGGGATGGTGAACACGTAATCGTATTGGCCTCCCGCGGCGACCGGTCGGAGCGGGCTGCCGTCCATGTCCGCCGGAATGTGCAGCCCGTGCCAATGGATCGTGGTCGGTTCGGGGAGGTGGTTGCGGAAGTGAATGATCACCCGATCACCTTCGCGCACGTCAAGCGTCGGGCCCGGCACCGTCCCGTTGTACGTGTACGCATCGGTAACGTGGCCCGGCAGAAGCGCCACTCGCGCCGGTTCCGCGGTGAGATTGACCTCCACCGTTCCCGGAGTCGTCGAGATGTTGGCAAGAACGGGTGGGCTTCGCAGCGTGTCTGCCGGCTCGACGATGCGTCTCATCGGGTGCGCAGCGGGAACGCTGAAGACTCCAAGCAGCAGGCACGATGCGACTGCGGCGCTCAGTCGCGGAAGATGGCGCGGGTGGCTCACGATCTTCCGAATCTCGCCAGGCGTTCTAGCACGCACTCCGGCGGCGTTATGAGCAGGTCAACCTCCGTCGCGATGATTCGGGCTGTTGTCGGATGGAACGAATGATAACGTCCGATGCTTACAGGTGAGAACGTCCGATGCTTACAGGTGTCGGGCTTCGGTCGCGACTGTCCGAGCGCGATCCCAGCTCACTCTCCGGCCGGCGCACTGAAGCTACAGGTCAGCCTCTTGCGTGGCAGGAGTGCAACACCGCTGTTGGATTACTGGAACAAACGACGCTTTCGAGTGGCGAACTGTCCACAACTTCAACGGAACGGGCTATCCGACGAATGGGCATCCCAAGCCCGATAGATCGCCAAGAAACAGCAGCAATGTCGATATCAGTGTTCAGAAAACTTACACTAAACTGGACAATGTTCCATTCTGGCGGTCCGACACGGCGAACCGGTGACACGGCGGGCTTCTTGCACCGCCTGCCATGCCATATGCCGCGTTCATTTGCCCCCCGCTGCGTAATCTGGCCGCGTCTTCGCGCGACCGGTCGCTCGGGCATGACCCTCTTCGAGCTCATGATCGTCGTCGCGATGATCGGGATTCTCTCAGCGATCGCCCTCACTCGGCTTGACTGGATGCGCTACCAGGCGGATAGCGCAGCGCGGGGGACGATGGCGGAGGTCGCGACGGCCGAGCGGCTGGCGCTCTCGCTGCAGTCGAACGTCATCATCAGCTTTCCTGACAGCACGAAGATGCAGGTTCTTGAGGACGCCAACGATAACGGCCTCGCCGGAGCCACCGAGCGGGTCCGGACGGTCCCGCTCGAGAACAACTTTGCCTACGGCAAGAGCTCGGCTCCTGACCTGCCGGACCCGGAGGTTCCCACGGTGATTTCCACTCCGCTCACGTTTCATCGCGACGGCTCGGCTGACCGTTCCGGCACGATCTACCTCCATGGACCGGGATACGACCCTGCATGCAAACACTGTCGTGCCGTTGCCGTTTCGCGCGCCACCGGCCGCGTGGTGTGGTACAGCTATGCGACCGGGACCTGGACGCGAGCCAACTGATGCGCAACGCCCGCGGATTCACCCTGATCGAAATCCTCATTGCCGTCGTCATTCTTTCGATCGTGGCGCTCGGCGTCGCGCGGTATAGCGGCCTCTTCGGTCGCGCGCTCGGCAACGCGTCGGTGCGAGTGGTCGCGGCCGGTGTCGCGGAAGATCACCTGCAGCTGATTGCCGCTGACCCGCGGTATACCTCCCTCGTGTCGCTCTACAACACCGGCACCGGCGCTGACACGACCGGATTCACCGACTACCCCAACATGCATCGCAAGACCTTCGTCGTACGCGACCAGTCGGGATCGCCGGCGCGCGACCGCACCACGGTGACGGTCCGGGTCACGGATCCCAGCATGAAAGACACGGTCGCCGTCACCTCAGTCATCGCGAGCCCCTGATGCCACGCCATTCCCGATTCGACCCGCGCCGCCGCGGCGGCTTCACCCTGCTCGAACTCATGATCGCGATGGTCCTGACCGTCGCCGTCATGGGCGCCGGCTTCTCGATGTTCCGATCGCAGAGCCAGTTTTTCGGCAAGGGGTCGCAGGGCTACGACATGATGCAGAACGCGCGCAGCTCGCTCGAAGCGGTGACGCGCATCATCCGCACCATGGGCGCCGGCGTGCCGAGCACGCAGCCGGTTCTGGTGTACGGCGACAACAGCGTCCTGGCGTTCAACACCGACTATATCGAGGCGGACACCGTCAGCACGCGCTGGTCGGCGTACTTCAACGCCGAGACGCCGGCACCGGAGTCCATTGCGTGGGATGTCGCGGACGCAACGGTGATTCCGCTCACTACCTATACCTATCCGCCTGCGAGCTACACGCTCGGCAGCGGTGATCCATCGCCGGCGGAGACGTATATCCTGTATTTCGGGCTGGATTCCTCGACCGCTCGAGGCGACGATTACATCCTCTGGCAGCGAGTCAACAACGGACCCGCGGCGATCATCGCGCGGAACGCGCTGCCTCATCCCAACGGAAAGCCGTTCTTCCAGTACCTGCAGCGGCGAGTACTCGCGACCGGCGACACCATCCTCGTCGAGCCATCGGCGAACCTGCCGCTGGAACGCCGCGTGTTGATCGCCGGCATCTCGAGCGCCGACTCCGCGGCGTACGTGCTTCCCGACTCGATCCGCGCAGTGCAGATCAACGTGCGCTTCACCAACGGCGCCAGCGGCACCGCGGAACGGTTCCGCGACGTGCAGACAACGGTCCGGGTGCCGAACAACGGTATTCCGATGCCGACGATCTGCGGCCGCGCACCGATCGCACCAGCGTCGTTGACCGTCACGGACACGATTCCCGGCAGCGGCATTCTCTGGCTCACCTGGCCGTCATCGACCGACCAGGACGCCGGCGAGCAGGACGTGCTCCAGTACATCCTCTACCGCAAGCAGCAAGGCGCCACCAGCTGGTCGGACCCGCTGCAGGTGATCCGCCGCGTGCCGTCCCAGGGCAGCTACACCGTGGAAATTTCCGGAAATACGCCGGGAGTGGCCTACACCTTCGGCGTGGCGGCGCAGGACTGCACTCCCAATGAATCGTCTATCACGACCCATAACATCACGGCGAGTCCTTAAGTGAGGCGCGAGGCCATCATGACGTCCCGAATCCATGACCGCCGCGGTGCGGCACTGTTCATGACCCTGCTGGTGTCGATCGCGATCGGCGGAATCGCCCTGGGCGGCGTCCTGCTCGCCTCCGGCGCCACACTGTCGACACGCTACAACGCCGAGGAAGCCCGGCTGCAGAGCTCGGCCGACGGCGGCCTCGAGATCGTCCGCGACTCACTGAATCGCGGCATCTTCGACTCGCTGCTGCCGGTGAACAGCTACACGACGCTTTTGTCCGGTGCGGCGGTCAAGGACGCCACGGGCGCCACGATCCCGCGCATCAATCTCTCGCTCTACGTGGGCCGGACCGGTGGCCGCACCGGTGGTGCCGCCACCGCAGGGCAGTACGGCAGCAACTTCGCCAGCGCGCTCTCCGTCATCAGCGATTCCCGCGGAGCCGTGGCCGCGCGTCGGCTGCTGCTCACGCAGGAATCCTGGGCCAAGTTCGCCGTCGCCGTCAACAACTGGAGCAATGGCGGCGTCGCGTATGGTTGCGGTGAATCGGTCAACGGGCCGTTCTTCTCCAACACCACGCTGCACCTTGAGACCGGATGCGGTGCTGGAAGCGGCACTCTGTTCGCCAGCACCGTCAACGTCGTCGGTTCGATCAGCGGCTCTGGTTCCGGACGCTTCACGCAGGGCTTCAAGACCGGCGTCACGGCGGTGCCGTGGCCAACGGCGGCGCGCATCAACCTGATGCAGCAGTACGCCCAGGACGCTGACGCAGTGAACGGCGACTACGATATCGCCGCGGACTCGGCAAACCCCACGATGCCGCGGGTCCGGATCGAGTTCGTCACCATCGATGTCAACGGAAACGGTGTCATCGACGCCGACGAAGGCTTCATGCGGGTCTGGGTCGCGGCGAACACGGCCGGCGTCACCAGTGACACCGCGCTGGCGTATGCTACCGCGCGCCGGTGGCCGTGGATGGACGGTACGACGACGGTGTCGCAGCATCTCGCGAACGCCGCGGTGTCGACCAACGCCGATCCGAACATGTACTCGCGCAATTGCGGCGGGAAGGTGCAGATCGGCGGCGTCGGAACCGATACGCTGGAGTTCCACACGGCCGACAGCATTTACGTGGCGACGTATGCGGCGAATCCTGCTGATGCGGGCATCGCCCGAACAGCGGTCCGGGCGGTGCTCGCCGATACCAGCACGCGGCGCTGCTACCTGGGCGGCGACCCGCACCTCTTCCCGTGGGCGACACACGACACGCTGACTCCCGATTCGCTCATCACCCAGACGTTCGGGTGGTGGAGGAAACGGACCAGCGGACCGTTTGCCCCACTCGCCACCGTCCGTTCGGGCGATGCGGCATATCTC
>JBOHRY010000352.1:0-4059 GCA_050732955.1 Gemmatimonadales bacterium
CCCAGACTGACGCTCGCTTGGGTCCGTTGCCGAACTCGGCCTGAATCACCGATCGCTCGTGGTCGGCCCAGACGGTCGGAAGTTCGCTGCCGAACTTGCCGGCGACGCCGTTGACGCCAGGTCCGCCGATCGTGATCGTCGGGCTCTCGTGGAAGATCGCGGTATTGAACCACGCCACATCGCTGACGATCACCGCGCGCCGGTACGGGTGTCCGCCGCCGCGTCCGTCCACCGCCTCCTGGAGCTGGCGGGCGGCGGAACTGTCCTCGGATGTCGGACCGGCATCGGCGGAGATCACCAGCACGACCGTCTCGGCGTGGTCAATCAGCTTCATCCGTGCGTCCCGGAATCGGGCGGCGTGCGCTGGTTCTTCTGGAATTCGCGCTCACGCTCCTTCTGCTGACGCAAGTCCTTCACCGCTTCCTTGAATTCGTCGTAGTTCCCGGTCCGCCGCGCAGCCTCGAAGAGATCGGCCCGCATCTGCTGCAACTGCTGATTGAACTGATAATTCGACATGTTGCCTTGCATCTTGATCGGCAGCAACGCCAGCAAAGCCGTCGGAATCTTGAGCGGTCCCAGGTAGATCCACTTCTGGTCCAGGCCAACGGTTTTCCCGCCGATCTTGGTCGTCCAGCTCGGCAGCGCCTCGGGCGACTGGGTACGTTCCCTCGCCATGGCATCGAGATAGGTCTGAATGATCCGCGCCACCGCGCTGTCGGTCATCTCCGCCGGCGTCTGGCCAGTGAGCGCGCTCGCGATCTTGCGAGGCGCCTCGGGAAGCGGTTGCACCCAGAGCCGGCCATCGCCGTACCGCGGGCGGATGGATGGCATACCGGTCGGCGGGGTATCGACGGGTTGCGGCGCAACGAGTGCTACCGCCGCCGAAGGCGGCACCGGGCCAGTGGCGGACGACAGCATGACGGGAACCGCGCGAGAAGACGGCGACGCTACGCGTCCAGGCGCCATGACCGGCTTCCGATCACGCAACATGGGAAGGTCCACGACGCGTACCGAATCGCCGAGCGTCATGGCCTGGATCGACCGGACAAGCGGGACGCCGCGGTTTGCCGATCGGAGCAGCAGATAGATCACCGGGACGTGGACCGCCACGGCGAGTAGCCACACCCACCACGCGACGCGCGCCCGCCGCGGCAGGTTGAACTGGCGGCTACGCGACGCCGGCACCGACCGCTCCTCCGGCTGTCGTCAGGACTCGTCCGAGACGGATCGCCGCGTCGCGCAGTCGCGGCGCGGGAACCGTGAGCGCAATCCGGAAGAACCCTTCTCCGCCGGTCCCGAACCCGCTGCCGGGAAGAACGACTACGCCCTCGCGCTCCAGGCTCTCTGTGGCGAACCGCGCCGACGGCAGGCCGGCCGGCAGCGGCACCCAGAGGTACATCGCTGCCCGCGGCGTCTCGACCGCAAAGCCCGCTTCACCCAGTGCCGCGACCGCGACGTCGCGACGCTGAGTCAGTTCGGCCACGATCGGCCGATTGAGCTCCTCGGCATGATCAAGCGTCCACGCCGACGCCTGCTGCAGCGCCAGGAATGGTCCGGTATCGATGTAACTCTTCACCTTGGTGAGCGCCCCGATCAGCGTCGGGTTACCGATCGCGAAACCCACGCGCCAGCCGGTCATCTGGTATGACTTCGACATCGAGAAGAACTCGACGGCAACTTCCCGGGCGCCGTCGATCTCGAAGATGCTCGGCGCGACGTAGCCATCGAAGGTGATGTCACAGTAGGCATTGTCGTAGGCGAGTACGATACCGTGCCGGCGGCAGGCGGCGACCAGGCGTTCGAGATAATCGCGCGGCGCGATCGCGGCGGTCGGATTGTTCGGATAATTGGCATACACGACCCGCGCCCGGCGCAGTACGTCGGCGGAGAGTTGGTCGAGCTCGACCAGGAAGTTGTTCTCCGGCCGGAGCGGCACGATGATCGGCTCCGAACCGGAGAGCACCGCACCGCCGATGTACCCTTGGTAGCCGGGCTCCGGCACGATCACCGCGTCGCCGGCGTTGCAAACGGTGAGCGGCAGGTGTGACAGACCTTCCTTCGATCCGATCAGCGGGAGCATCTCGGTCGTCGCGTCGAACTGCTGACCGAACCGCCGCGCGACCCAGCGCACCGCGGCATCGCGGAACGCCGGCAGCCCCTGTTGAAAGCCGTACTTGTGCAGCGCGGTCACCGACAATGCTTCGCGCAACGCATCGACGGTGGCGGCTGGCGGCGGGCCGTCCATGTCGCCCGCGCCGAGATCGATGACATCCACTCCGGCGGCGATGAGGCGGCGCTTGATGGTCGGGATGCTCGCCAGGGTGTATTCCGGAAGGCGGCCGACCCGCTCGCTGAGCGTGATCGTCATGACTCGTCTCCGCGCACAGGGTTCCGGAGGATGCCGATGCCGGGAATCTCCACTTCGACGACGTCGCCGGAATGCAGCTGGTCCACACCCTCGGGCGTTCCCGTCAGGATCAGGTCGCCCGCCTCGAGCGTCATGACGTGACTGATGTAGGCGATCACGTCGGGAATGCCGAAGATCATGTCGCTGGTGGGCGCGCGCTGGCGCTCAGCGCCATTGAGCCGCCCGATCACCTCGAGGCACCGCCAGTCGAGGTCGCCAACCACGACCGGCCCGACCGCGCAGAAGGTGTCGAATCCCTTGGCCCGCGCCCACTGGCCGTCGGTCTTCTGGAGATCGCGGCAGGTGACATCGTTGGCGCAGGTGAACCCGCGGATGTGCCCCGCGGCGTCAGCCGCCGCGATCCGGCGCGCGCGCTTGCCGATCACCACTCCCAACTCGGCCTCGTATTCCACGCGCTGCGACACCGATGGCATGACGATGACGTCGCCGTCGCCGATGAGCGACGATGGCGGTTTGAAAAAAATCAGTGGCTCGCGGGGAACTTCGTTGCCGAACTCGCGGGCATGGGCGGCGTAGTTGCGACCCACGCAGACGATCTTGCTCGGCTGGACCAGCATCATGTCGCGGCTCCGATTCCGTGCCGGGCGAAGAAGTCCTCACACTTGGTGCGCACCTGCGCCCATGAGCCGACCACGCGTTCCGCCGGCGGCAGCCCTTCGAGCAGCATCGCTCCGTAGCGCCGGGTGATCACTCGACGGTCGAGGAGCAGCACCACACCGACGTCGTCCGCGCCACGAATCAGCCGGCCAAACCCCTGCTTCAGCTTGAGCGCCGCGTGCGGCAGCAGGTAACCGAAAAAACCATCCTCACCCTGCTCCGCGAGGCGTTCGAGCCGCGCCGCGGTCACCGGCTCGGACGGGACCTTGAAAGGTAGCTTGGCCAGCACGAGGCCACGCAGGGCACGACCCGGTACATCGACACCCTCCCAGAACGAGTCGGTGCCGAGAAGAATGGCGTTGCCCGCCTCGCGAAAACGGCGGATCAGGTAATCGCGCTGTCCCTCGCCCTGGACCAGGATCGGGAACCGGTGGCCCAGGCTCGATCGGATCGCTGTGGCAGCGCGCCGAAGGGCAGCGTGCGAGGTGAACAGCACGAAAATTCCACCATCGCTGGCCCACGCCAGATCGTGCACCACCTGCGCGATCGCGGCGTCGTGTGCGGCCTCGTCCTCGCGCGGATCCGGGATGTCGTCAGGCAACCCCAGGAGACAGTGTTCCTCGTAGGGAAAGGGCGAAGGGAATACCGCTGCCACCGTCACCGGCGAGTCGTCGCCCGCGAGACCGATGCGCGAGGCGAGAAAGGAGAATTCGCCGCCGGCGGCGAGCGTCGCGCTCGTGAGTGCCACCGTTTCGAGACGATCGAAGAGAAGCTCCCGGAGCAGCGGCGCCAGGTCGAGCGGCACCGCCGAAAGCTGCAGGCCGGGCGTGCGCGTGCCGCTGCGTTCCAGCCAGCGCACATCGGGCGGCCGTCCTGCCGTCGGCCGAAGCGTGGCGTTGAAGCCGTCGAGCATGGCCTCGAGCCGCCGGACGACGCCGCGACACTCGCCGATGAGCTGTTGCCGGCGCTCGGTCGCATCGGTCTGCGCCAGACGGTCGGCCACGACTTCGATCAGTTCGGCGATGGTCCGGAAC
>JBOHRY010000353.1:0-23348 GCA_050732955.1 Gemmatimonadales bacterium
AGCGACACCAGCAGGCGTCCACCGGTCCAGGCCATCCCCAGCCCGGCAGCTGCCGCAAGCGAGGCCAGGACCACGCTCTCCGTCATCAGCTGGCGCAGCAGCCGGCCGCGCCACGCGCCCATCGCGAGTCGGACATTGAACTCCGAGGTGCGTGCGACAGCGCGTGCGAGGAGGAGATTGCCCACGTTCGCGCAGACGATGAACAACAGCAACCCCACGGCAGCCAGCATGGTGAAGAGCGGTGTGCCGTACACCATGCGCACGCGCGAGAATCCGTTGGCCCCGGCCTGAACCGGAGCGGGTTCGCGCTTCATTGCCGCGGCGTCATCCGGCGGTTGGACGTGCTGAACGAGCGCACGATGCACCAGTGGCGGCAGGCCGCCGATCGCCTGCGTGAGAGAGACTCCCGGCGCCACGCTGCCTATCAGGAGCAACCAGTTGACGTTGCGATCGTCAAACAGCCGGAGGTGCGGCTGCAGCAAGGGCTGCATCGTGATCGGAATCCAGAGGTCGGTCCGCTTGTCCACGATCTCGCCGGCAAAGCCTGGTGCCGACACACCAATGATCGTGAGCGCAACGTTGTCCACGACGATGGTCCGGCCGACGACATCGGGGGCGCGAGCGAAGCGACGCTCCCAATACCGATCGCTGATGACCGCGACGGGTGACGCCCCGGCGATGCTGTCCTCGACAGCTCCAAAGACGCGGCCCTTCGCGGCGGGCACGCCGAGCACCTGGAAGTAGTTGCCCGAAACGAACCGCCCGGCAGGATGCTCGAGCCCCGGAGCCCCCGAATCGACTCGCGCGTCGAGCCGGTCCGTCCGCCCCGAGGCGAGCAGGCCAGACGTCAGCGGATTGACGCGGAGGTCACGATAGAGCGGATAGGAATAGAGCCCCGCCTGCGGCGTGCCGTGCGACATCGAATTGATCCGTGACGACACGCCGAGCGACACGAGTCGCTCGGGGGCGTGCACCGGAATCGGACGCAGGAGGACGGCATCGATCAGCGTAAAGATGGCCGTGTTCGCGCCGATGCCGAGCGCGAGGGTACAGACGGCAATCAGGGTGAACGCCGGATTGCGTCGCAAGGCGCGGAACGCGAAGGCGGTGTCCTGCCGGAACTCTTCGGCGTAGCGAGTCCGTGTCATCGAGCGCTCCCGGCGGGTGTCCAGCGTGACACACGAATCGTGCACGTGACGCAGGTCGCCAAACTGCCGTAACGCTTCGCGGCGTGCGGCCTCGGCATCCATCCCGGTCGCCATGAGCTTCCGGGTGCGCATGTCCACATGGAAGGCGAGTTCATCGTCGATGTCGCGGGCCAGATGGTCCGGCCGCAGGCCAAGGCGTCTGGCGCGCCGCATGGACCGTTCAACCCGCTTGCGGTTCCGGCGCGGCGATCGCCTTGGCGACCGCCCTGGTGTACCGCTCCCACCGGGACAGTTCGCCGCGGAGTTCGATCCGTCCGCTGCGGCTCAGGCGGTAGTATTTCGCCTTGCGATTGTTGTCGGAGTACCCCCACTCCGACACCAGCCAGCCATGAGCCTCGAGCCGGTGCAGTGCGGTGTAGAGCGGGCCCTCCTCGACCAGGAGATCGCCGTCGGTGACGGTGTGGATCCACTCGGCAACGGCGTAGCCGTGCCGCGGTCCACCGGCGAGTGCCTTGAGGATCAGGAGATCGAGTGTACCGCGCAGCAAGCCACCATCGGCATCGAGCATGAGCGTTCCCTCTGATTTAGATGGGAAGATGCGGGTACACGCTGGCGGGCGCAAGAGCAGGTCGAACATCACTACCGCTGCGACGCTGGCCGAGCCGCTTTCAGGTAGCGCAGGGCAACCTGTTCCAGACGGTCATCGTGCTTGCGGCGCGCGTCCTCGAGCATCCGCTCGACCTGCGGAATCAGCGCCGGATCGCCCCACTGGTAGCCGGACGCTTCTTCCGCACTGGCGACGTCGGCGGCGCGAGCGCCCTCCAGGAGCGCCGCAGCCGATTCCGCGGCGTACCCGGGATCGGATCGGTCCGGGAGGCGGTACGTCGGACGGGGCGGGTCCGGCGGATCATCCTTGGGTGCGAACGCGCGCGACATCCCGCTCCTCGTTCAGTGCGTCATCACGGAACCCACGCCAGGGAGAATCCGAACCGACGGATCGAGTGGCCAGTGAGCGTCAGATTGGGCAGCTGATACCAGCTCGCGCGGGCTCCGATCACCCGGAGTTTCCGGCCCGCGTCGCGGCATCCTCACCCCATCTGGGCGAAGCCGACCGTGTGGCCGCCCGGTTCCCGCACGTACGTACATCTCGGTGCTGCCGTAGAAGGTCCGGTGACGGGGCTTGACGACCGGGACTCCGCTCAACGCCTTCTCGGTCGTGTCGAAATCGTCCACGACGAGGAAGAGCACCATCGAATGGCCGTTGAGATCAGCGGCCGTCGCCGGCGAATCAGCCACAACGCTGGCTCGCGTCTGGTACATCACTTCAATGCCGTCGCGTTCGACGCTGGCGAAGACCAGCGCGCCGCCATCACCGGGTACTTCGTTCTGCCGGGCGAACCCGAAACGGTCAACCCAGAAGTCGAGGCACGGTTCGACCCGGTCCACGATGAGCACCGGCGTCAGTTGTTTGATCGCCATGGCTTCGCCTTTCTACGCCCGCTTGATCAGCCGGATCAGGAAGAGCAGCACCATGGCACCGATGGTGGCCACGATGATCGACGCGATGATTCCGCCACCGACTCCGACACCGAGAACTCCGAAAAGCCAGCCGCCGAGGAATGCACCGACGATGCCGACCACCAGGTCGCCGAGCAGGCCAAAGCCCCCGCCGCGCATGATCTTTCCGGCCAGCCACCCCGAGACGATTCCGACGAAGAGAAAGATGATCAGGTTTTCAGTGGTCCAGGTCATGGAAGTCCCCGGTTGCGAGAAACCAGCCTATGGATGCCGCAAGGTTAGCACTAGGACGGTTTTCGCGTGGATCTCTCGCACCGCGACGCGTCGCCATGGCTTACCCGACTCGAACTCGGCGTGCGCGGTACGGCGCCCGATCCAGTCCAGATTGAGGCATCGCCGTCCTGACGAGTATCCCCGCGCATCGAGGCCATGAAACCGGATGACCGCCAGCGAGTTCACCGAATCGCCGCGATTCGTCGGGTGGCGGCAGGAAGATTTCGTCCGCTGGCTCGCGGGCGGGGCGGTCGTTGCCGTGCTGGATCTGTCGTTTGCAGGGACCTACTGGGTGGTTATCCGTCAGTCCACAAGCCT
Organism: Gemmatimonadales bacterium; assembly: GCA_050732955.1. GTDB lineage: Bacteria > Gemmatimonadota > Gemmatimonadetes > Gemmatimonadales > GWC2-71-9 > Palsa-1233. The sequence goes on from JBOHRY010000353.1 coordinate 3,258, forward strand.
GTCGCGGATCCTGCAATCGATTGCCTCGGGAATTCTCGGGCCGGCTGCCTTCGAGGGCGGAATGCACACGGTGTGGCTCGGCGCGGCCCTGCATTGCGTGGTGGCGTTCGGATGGACCGGGATGTTCCTCGCGCTGGCGAGGAATTGGCGACCGTTCGCGCGAACCCTGACGACGTCGCACGGAGCGATAAAGACCGGAATGCCCTTTGGGGTTCTTGTGTGGCTGGTGATGGACCTGGTCGTGTTGCCGCTGAGCCATGCGAAACCGGCGCCGATCGCATCCACCTGGTTCGTGGTGTGCCTGGTCTGGCACGCCATCGGCGTTGGATTGCCGATGGCCGTCGTCGCGCGCAGTTATGGCGGTGCGAGGCCGTTCAGCGGCACCACGTAAACGGTTCGAGTGTCATTGCAGTTCGATTGAACAATCCGCCGACTCTTCCAGTTCAACCCCGGCGCGCCGCCTCGATGGTTGCAATGTCGATCTTCTGCATCGTCATCATCGCATCGAACGAGCGCTTGGCGACGGCGGGATCGGGATCGCCGATCGCTCTGGTCAGCGCAACCGGCGTGATCTGCCAGGACACGCCCCATCGGTCTTTGCACCAGCCGCACTCGCTTTCCTTGCCGCCGTTGCTGACGATCGCATTCCAGTATCGATCGGTCTCAGCCTGATTGTCGGTCGCGATCTGAAAGGAGAACGCTTCGCTGGGCTTGAACGCGGGACCGCCGTTGAGGCCGAGGCACGGGATGCCGACGACGGTGAAATCGACGGTCAGCACGTCGCCCTTCTTGCCACCGGGAAAGTCGCCCGGAGCGCGATACACTTTGCCGACTGCTGAATCGGGGAAGGTTGCGGCGTAGAACCGTGCCGCGTCTTCGGCACCGCGGTCGTACCAGAGGCAGATGGTGTTCTTGGCTGGGGTGGGCATCACGATCCTCCGTTGTGGTTCGCTCGGGTATCACGACGTGACAGGCAATCTGGTCTGCACAATCGCTGCTCAAGGTTCTCCGAACGCAGCGCGGTCCGGAACGCACCGATTGCGATGTCTGGCCGTCGCCACCGGTCGTGCGTATGGTTCTTCTCCTACACCGGACCGCATCCTGTCTCACTCGCCCCGCCTCGACTTGACGTGCTTCATTGCGGTGCTGCTTGTCGGCGATACCGCCCGGGCTGTCGCGCAACGGGCGCCTCGCACCTTCACCCACGCTGACCGGAACTTCTACGTGAAAACCCGGAAGGTTGCGCCCGAAACGACGGAATGAACCCGTATCGTGGATCAGCTCACTCGCAGTCAGCATCGTCATCAAGCGAGGGAAGTCCCGCCAATACCATGAACGCGTCCCTCCAGGTTTTCTCCGGTTCGACGTTGAGCCGGAACGCCGCCTGGAAGTGCGCGATCGCGCGCTGTCGCGTGGCTTGCCAGCGCTGAAGCCGTAACGCATTCGCCGGATTGGAGGCCTCATCCTGATCCACTGCGTTGAGCATCGTTTCGGCGGCCCACTCCTCGCCGAGGAATGCGTGCAGCTGACCCCGCATCCGCGCGTGTGGGTATCGCCGGAGATACGCCTCCGAACGGGCGATGACCGCCGCCTTGTGGGTGGCGCATTGGCCCTGGGGCGCAATCACGTACAGGAACGCATACTCACCGGCCAGACTTGTCGGGGCAATCTGATACGTCTCCTTCGCCCAGTCACGCTGGTAGCTGTAGCACCAGCCGTCCTTGCCGTCGGGGACCAGGGAAATCGGCACACCAGCACTGACAAGGCGGTCACGCAGGTTGTTGCCTCCGGAATCGTCGGCGAAAAACGGTTCCCAGCTCATCATGAGGGAGTCTGCGATCAGGAGCGCCGCCGCTCGGCGTGCACGAGGCAACGGCTTCAGGGCGGACAACCAGCGTTGAAACAGGTCGATCATCGTGTGGCCGGCTACATCGCCGTGCGCCAGCTGCGTCAGGGTGCCTCGCATCTCGCGCTCGACGGCGCCACCAATCGCCGCGACATGGAACAACGCAAGCAGGCGCAGCGTGTCGGATTGAGCCGTCGACTGCGCCGCGATGGAATCGTCCACAGCCGTCTGGTGATTCCATCCCGGCAGTTCCGGATCCTCATGCGTCCGGCGCGCGGCCACATGAGCCGTCAGTTCGCAGCAGGAAAAGGTGACATCACCCTGCTTGCCGCCCATCCAGCGGACCGATGCGACAACTACGCTGTCGTCGTGACGGGAAAGACCGTCCATGCTGCCGAACTGCGACGGCATCCACGGCTGAACCGAATCACCGAAGAGATGGACGGTCGCGAGGTTCTGCTGGAGTGCGCGAAGGAGGGTAGTGACCCGCGCAGAACTGTCGAATACGGTGATCCGGACCGCACCCGCCTGGCAGCGATCGAGGACCTGGTCCGGGGTTTCATGGACCGGAAGCTCCCGGCTCGCCGGTAACGCCGGCACGTAGAACAGCACCCGTATTTCCGCCGTATCCCCACCGACAATCGCGCGGTGGCTGTGGGCGGAGGCACATTGGACGTAACCGTGTCCTTCCCATGATCGCAGGATGGTGTCGGTCGGATGGGTGATCCGCCATCTGCCGAGCGTCGCGGCGGAGCGAATCGGAGCAACGAACGAGGTGGTGAGCGCGCTCAGCGTTGGGTTCTGGGCGCTGAGCGCCGTGGCGAAGAACGATGCAGCGATGCTGATCGAAAATCGAAGCCGGCGCATTTCGCGAATGCTACCGGCAAGGACGTGGTGTACCAAGGCCGCCAAAGATCAAGGAGCAGCGCGGCCGATGCCCGCGCTGCTCCCTGAATCGCCCACCCGCCGACGCGGCAGGCCGGCCAGCGTTACGCCGCGGGCTGCGCGACGATCCTGAGGTACGGCCGCGGTGCGCTCCAGCCCTGCGGGTACAGCTTGCGCGCGTCGTCGTCCGTCACAGCGCCGCCGATGATCACGTCGGCGCCCGGCGTCCACTGCGCCGGGGTGGACACCTTGTGCCGCGCCGTGAGCTGCGGTGAGTCGATCACCCGCAGGATCTCGTCGAAATTCCGGCCCGTTGCCATTGGATAGACGATCACCAGCTTGATCTTCTTGTCCGGTCCGACGATGAACACGCAGCGCACCGTCTGGTTGTCCATCGCCGTCCGTCCTTCGCTGGTACCCGGAAGCGACGCCGGCAGCATGCCGTAGAGCTTGGACACGCCGAGGTCGGCGTCGCCGACCATCGGATAGTTGGGTGCCGTGCCCTGTGTGTCGGCGATGTCCACCGACCACTTCGCGTGGTTCGACACTGGATCGACGCTGAGGGCGAGGACCTTGACGCCGCGACGGGCGAATTCGGACTCGAGCTTCGCCATGTAGCCGAGTTCGGTCGTGCAGACCGGCGTGAAATCCTTGGGATGCGAGAAGAGCACACCCCACGAATCGCCAAGCCAGTCGTAGAAGTTGATCCGGCCCTGGGTCGTCTCGGCGTCGAAATCGGGAGCGGTGTCACCAATGGTGAGCGGCATCTTCGTTTCCTCCGGTGTGATGTGGTGGTTGTCGTGGAGATGAGCGACCGGTTACGCGGCGGTCAACTGATGCGACGCCTGCCGCGTGCTGTTGCCCTGGATCTGGCGCCACGCCCGCAGCACTTCCGGCGCGTCGAGCGAGTCGGCGTACTGCGTGCCGTAATGTGCCAGCGTGATTCGGCCGGATGCATCGACGATGAAATCGGCCGGATTGCCGGTAATGCCGCCTTCGCTGGAGAAGAGTCCCGGCGGATAGCCGGCGACGAGCGCCCTGGCGTAGTCGAACATCACCGCCGGCGACACCATGCCGCGCAGCCCGCGCTCGACGCCGAAGGCGGTGAAGATGGTCTTGGCGGGATCAGCGATGAGATCGAATGGTGCCGCATCCTGCTGGGTCGCCGCCAGCTTGTCGGCCGGGGAGTGGTAGAACACAACCGTCGTGAGCCCGGCCTCCGTCACCAGATGATGCTCCTGGATGAAGCGGTGCATGTGGAGGTTGCAGACCGGACAGGTCGCGAACCGGTAGAACTTGAGCAAGAGCGGGCGACCACGCAGTTGATCGCTCGAGACGCGACGGCCGCCGATCGACTCGGCCGTGAACTTTGGAGCCAGGGAACCGGGGGTAAGGCGCATGGTGGACTCCTGTCAGATCGTTGGGGTTTTGCTCCGGGCTAGCTCGCCCCGGTTGCTGCGCGTATAGTGGGGGCGTCGAGAATTCCCCGACATTGGGCGCGCCCAGAGCGCTCGATGAGTGTTTCATGAGTGACTGTGAGGAGTCCGCGGCGCTGTGCCCATCCTTCGTTTCGGAACGTTTGAACTCGACTCCGATTCGGCCGAGCTCCTCCGGCAGGGGGAACGCGTTGCGCTGCCGCCGCAACCGTTCAAGGTCCTCGCCCTCCTGGTAAAGCAGGGTGGCGCGGTCGTCAACCGCGCCGAGATTCGAGACCAGGTTTGGGGCGCCGGGACCCATGTAGAATTCGACCAGGGTCTCAACTATTGCATCCGGCAGATCCGTGAAGCGCTGGGTGATGACGCCGACGCGCCGCGGTATATCGAGACCCTTCCACGCCGGGGCTATCGGTTCCTGGCGCCGGTCGCGTTGGCGGCGTCGGTGGTATCCCGGCCGCTGACTCGGATCATGGTCCTCCCGTTTCGCCAGCTGCGCGACGACAGCGATACCGCGTATCTCTCCTTCTCTCTTCCCGACGCCGTCACCAGTTCGCTTTCCGGGCTTGAGTCGCTCGTGGTGCGTTCGAGCCTGGTCGCCGCCCGGTTCGCCGGCGGTGGTGCCGACACGCGCGCCATCGGCACCGAGACCGATGTCGACGTCATTGTCACCGGAACGCTGCTTCGCTCCGGCACCGAGGTGCGGGTGCACGCGCAGCTCACCGAGTGCGTGTCGGGGACGCTGCTCTGGTCCCACACGCTCCAGACGCCCGTCAGCGATCTATTTCAGATCCAGGACGAACTCGCACGCGGCATCGTCGAATCGCTGTCCGTACCGCTCTCCGCACGCGATCGCCTGCGCCTGAAGAGCGACGTGCCGGCGAGCAAAGCGGCGTATGATTTTTTCCTGCGGGGCAACCAGCTCAGCATCGATCCCAAGCAATGGGGCGTTGCTCGCGACCTCTATGAGCGCGCGGTTGCGGAGGACCCGCGCTTCGCGCCGGCGTGGGCGCGGCTGGGCCGGTTGTACCACGTCGAGACCAAGTACACCGAAGGGGTGCACGACGGCGGGCTGATTCGCGCCGAAACGGCATTCAAGAAGGCGCTGGAGCTGAACGCTGATCTTGCCATCGCGCACAAGCTCTACGCACTGCTTGAGGCGGACTTGGGCCGCGCGCACGAGGCGATGGTGCGCCTCCTTGGCCGGGCACGAGCCGCTGACCCCGAACTGATGGCGGGCCTCGTCACCGTCTGCCGCTACCGCGGTCTGCTCGACGCCTCGGTCGCGGCGCACGAGCGTGCGCGGCGTCTCGACGGCAAGATCGGCACGAGCGTGATGCATACCTGGTTCATGCAGGGAGACGTCGAGCGGCTCGCCCGCCTGTCCGTCGGCGAGTTTCCATATATCGTCGCCCTGGCGCTGGCCGAACTCGGCCGCGGAAGCGAGGCGGTGCCGGCGTTGCGCGATGTCGAGGCGAAGATGCCGACGCGGCGCCGTCACATGGCAGTGGCGGCGCGCGCACTGATCGAGGGACGCATCGCCGACAGCGTCGCAGCGGTCCGGGCAATGTTGTCGCCGGATTTTCGCGATCCGGAGGGGCGGTTTTACGTGGCGCGCCACATCGCTCGTCATGGCGACGCCGACGAAGCGCTTGCACAACTCGAGCGGATCGCGGTAGATGGATTCTGCTGCTACCCGATGCTGGTGCGAGATTCCTGGCTGGACACGCTGCGCGGTATGCCGGCGTTCACCGCGCTGCTCGATCGATGCGCCGTGCAACATCGCGCCGCGATCGCGGCGTTCGAGACCCTCGATGGTCGGTCGGTACTGGGCGTTTCTTCGCCGTAATCAGGCGGGGAAGAAGAAGATGCCTACGGCGTTGCGGTGTCTTCCTTGGACACCACGTAGAAATTCCGGTCAACCCTGAAGTCCGAGGAGTTGGCGAGTCGCACGCGACTCGTCTGCCACGCTTCGGTGGGATGAATCACGGCGAACTCGGGCCAGTCGAGCGTGACCCTGAATGGCATGTTGAACCCGGGGACCACGTTGGTCCAGCGATAGCTGAGCTGATCGCCGGCGATCCGGTACTCGAACGTCGGCACCATGGTGGTGCGCAGGTATTCGTCGAACACCTTGCTCAAGTCGACGCCCGCCAGCTGGCTCATCTCCGCCTCGACATCCCGTCCCATCACGGTCTGCCGGCCGAACTTCTGCTGCAGTCCGTGCAGTACTGCACGCCACTTCTGGTCGTTTCCCACGATCGAGCGGATGGTGTGCAGCATCTGACCGCCCTTGCCGTACATGTCTCCCGAACCCTGTGCGTTGACGCCGTACTCGGGAATGATCGGGCGATCGTTGCGCACACCGCCGCGGTTGCCGATCAGCCATTCCGCGGCGGGCTCCTTGCCGAACTGGCATTCGGTGTAGAGCTGTTCGGAATAGTTGGCGAAGCTCTCATGCAGCCACATGTCCGCCTGGTCCTTGGCGGTGATGTTGTTGCCCCACCACTCGTGGGCGCTCTCGTGCACGATGATGAAGTCCCACTGCAGCGCCAGGCCGCGGCCGCGCTTGCGATAACCATTCTGGTACCAGTTGCCGTACGACACCGCGCTCTGGTGTTCCATGCCCGTGTTGGGAACCTCGAGGAGCTTGTAGCCATCGGCGTACCACGGATAGGGGCCGTACCAGTATTCGAAACACTGCATCATCGACCGGGCCTGCACGAACTGTCGGTGGGCGGCCGCGAGGTTATAGTCGAGCGGCCAGAAATCCATGCTGAGCTTGCCGTGCAGTCCATTGTACGATTCGGTATAATGCGCGTAGGTTCCCGCGGCGACGGCTATGGCGTAGTTGTTGATCGGGTTGGTGACGAACCATTCGTATGTCGTGGTATGGTCAGGATGATGGGTCGTACTCCTGAGCCGTCCGTTCGAAACATCGACCATCGGGTCCGGTATGGTGAGCGCAATCCGCTGGCTGTCCGGTTCGTCAGCCTGCGTGTCCTTGTTCGGCCACCAGACCGATGCACCCATTCCCTGATCGGTGGTCACGATCCACGGGCGGCCGAGGCTGTCGTGAGTCCAGGTGAATCCGCCCTGCCACGGCGGATTGGTCGCGATTCTGGGCCGTCCGTGATAGTACACGGTGATCGTCTTGCGCTCGCCGGCGCGCTGCGGCGAGACCAGCTTGGCGAAGAACGCGTTGCTGTCGCGGCGGAAGGTCACCGCGCGGCCGTCCTGGATCATGCTGTCCACGTCGAGCGGTGTCATCAGGTCGATCTGCATCTCGCTCGCCGGCTTGAACACGCGGTAGGAGATCCCGTTGTAGCCCCGGATGCTGCTGTCGGCCGGATTGATGGAGACATGCAGGTCATAGAATGCGACATCCCACCACACCCGGCCCGGGGTATCAAACGACCCACGCAACGTGTCGGCATGCGTATACACCCGAGGAACGAGTGCCGCCCGGCGCAGGGAATCGCGGCGAGCCTGCACGTGCTGCGAATCGGCCGCGGTGACCGGTCGGGTCGGGACCTGCGCCGTGAGGGTGGTAGCGGCGACAAGCAGGATGACGGCGAATGACCAGCGGCGCATGGCGTGATCCGGCGGAAGGAAGGAAGCAATACTACCGCCATCGCCACGCGCTCGCAGGTCGCTCGCGAAGTGCTACCTCACCGACATCGCCGCGAGCGCGGCGTCGATCTCGGCGCCCGTGATCCGGCGCGGCCACGGCGTCGCGTCCCATTTCCCGATCGGATAGTCGATCCCGAGCACCTTCCCACCCGCGGCAACGCGAACCGCGGCTTCGGCCCAGCCGTGTTCGCCGTGGTCAGGTTCGTCGATGCTGAAGACCAGGACCCACGGGCGGTCGGCGTCCCATTGGCGCGTGACACCGAACACGCCCGGCTGCTTCGGCACTGGTACGAGCATGAGCGGGCGCGTGACCCGCTTGCCGTCCACCAGCCCTTCGGCGCGGCCAGTGACGCTGAAACCCTCGACTTCGCCGTGATGTCTTGCCGTGACGATGAAGATCGCATCCTTGATCGGCGACGTGGCGGGATTGGTGACCGTTTCGACTCTGATCGACGGGGGACCGAGCAGGAGGGCGGCGGCGGAGGCGAGCACTGCGATGCGGACCGACATGATTGGATCTCCGGTTCAGGGTGGCGCGGTTGGCTTCCTCCCTTCGATGCCGGTCGCGGCGATGACGTTGATACTCCCCTTGAATGACCGCGCCACGATGCGTCCGCCGGAGTTGCTCCCAGCGCCGAGCGGGTTCTTGACGATGCCCGCGCGCGACGAGAGGTCGAGCACAGGCAGCGCCTTGCGGTCGAGAGAGAGCGTGATCGCTCCGCTGTGCGTTTCGAGATCGAGCAGGGCCTCGGGCGCGACGGTGGCGCGTACGGCGATCGGCCCGCCAATCGTCTCGAGTCGGGAGTCCTCGAGCGCCGAGCCGGTGAGCTCGATCGCACCGTTGACCGTCGCGGCGGTGAGTGTCCCGTGTATGTCCGCCAGCGTGATCCGTCCTCCACCGCTTCGCGCGCGAATGTCGCCCGTGGCACGCGTGAGCGTGGTATTCGCATCGATGGTTTCCACCGAGACCACGCCCTGGGCGTCCTGGATCGCGATGCTTCCAGTGACCGTGATCACGTCGAGCTGACCGGCAGTACCAGCGGCGACCACTTGACCATCGGTCATCTTGATCCAGACGTGGGCGGCGCGCGGCACCGTCACGACGAGATCACCATGCGCCGGGCTCTCGATCGCCGGGTCGTCGTTCTCGACACCAAACTTGGCCCCGCCGCCGCCGCTGGCACCGAAGAAGTGCGTGCCCTTGGCCGTCGTTCCCTGCACACGGATCGAGTCGCGCTCCCAGGTTTCCACGCGAATACTTCCTGCGGGCACCCAGATTCGCAGCGAGACCGTGGGGAGAACCCGGTATGCGTGCGAAACGACCGCTTGCGCCGCCAGCGGGAGTGGCGCGCCGAGGAGTGCGATCGCGATCCAGCACTTCATGACTGCGCCGCGAGCACGATGCGATGGAGCTCGTCGCGCTGGCGACGGATCCGGTTCAAGGCGTCAACCAGTCCGGCATCTTCCGGATGCGACCGCAGCGCATCGAGCACGTCGTGCTCAGCGGCGTCCAGCGCCGCGAAATCCGGTTGGGCGCGAGTCGTTGCATTCACCGCGTGAGTATCACCTGGCACCGTGGTCGCCGACCTGGAGTGCGGCCGGATCGACAGCAGGATGGCGACGGTCGCAGCGATAGCGCCCGCACCCGCCGCCCAGCGCCAGCGGTTGCGGCGAGCACGACGCTTCGCGACGAGGTCGAGGATCGAAGCGCGCAGCGCGGCCGGCGGGGAAAGCTCCCGCGCAAGCGGATCGAAACGTGTACCAGCGTCGAGCCGCGCGGCGCACAGCGGGCACGCGGCCGCATGGCGCTCGACGGCCGCCGCCTCGGCTTCCGTCAAGGTGCCGGCGAGCCACGCGTCAACCTGTTCAGACGGGAAGGTACAGGTCATCAGGCGAGCCTCTGGCGCAGCAGCCGACGCGCACGGAACAGGTGAGCCTTCGAGGTCCCTTCGGCGATGCCGAGGAGCGCGCCGACTTCGGCATGGCCGTACCCCTCGACGTCGTGCAGGACGAACACCGCGCGCGCGCCGTCCGGAAGTGACGCGACGGCGCCTTCCAGATCCATCGCGACACCAGGCTCCGGTGCCGCGGCTGGGGCGTCGAACTCGGCGGCGATGCCGGCGAAATCGGCCGCGATGCGCACCCTGAGCCGACGGCGCCGACCCGAACGCGCCTCCTCCAGCACGGTGTTCACCGCGACCCGATGGAGCCAGGTCGCGAACGAGCTCTCGCCGCGGTAGGAATCGAGACGCTCCCAGACCCGGACAAAGACGTCCTGCATCAGCTCCTCCGCCGCGGCGCGATCGGCGCTCAGGCGAAGGCACAGCGCGTACACTCGCGAGGCGTGCGCGTCGTACAGCGCGGCGAACGCCGAGTCGTCGCCGCGTTGAGCCTCGCGTACGGTGGCGTCGATGCGGGCCTCCCCGGCCATCAGGCGGGGTTCAAGAGGCAACGTTGCGGTGGACACCCGTTTCGATGCCGGACAAAGCCAGAGGGTTTAGCGGTCGATTTCCGGTGAGCCGTCCCCCGGAACGCGAATCGCAAATTATACTCCGTGGGCGGCGACTCGACGCCGCGCTTCCTGTCCCGCCACAGCGTCACTCCAGGAGATCTCTCTCGTGCGCGCTTTCGTCTTTCGCTGCATCCTGCTCACCGGCGTTGCCGGCTCTCTTGCAATCACCGCGCACGCTCAGGGGGTCGATCCGGCCGCCGCCATGCATTGGCGCGAGATCGGTCCGACTCGTGCCGGACGCGCTCGGGCACTCTCCGGCGTCGCCAGTCAACCCAATGTTTTCTACGCCGGCTACGACAACGGCGGCGTCTGGCGCTCGACGGACTACGGCTCGACCTGGCTGCCGCTCTTCGATCACGAATCTACCGGGTCGATTGGAGCCATCGCCGTCGCGCCATCCGACCCCAACGTCATCTACGTGGGCAGCGGCGCCGGCATCATCCGCCCGGACCTCGCGACCGGCGACGGGATGTACAAGTCCACCGAGGCCGGCAAGACCTGGACGCATCTTGGCCTGCGCGAAAGTCAGATGATAGCGATGGTCGATGTGGATCCGCGGGATCCCAATCGGCTGTTCGTTGCGGCGCTCGGACATCCGTACGGACCGAACGCCGAACGTGGAATCTTTCGTTCGACCGATGGTGGTCAGACGTTCCAGAAGGTGCTCTACAAGGACGAATACACCAGTGGGAGCGATGTCCGGATCGATCCGTCCGATCCGAATATCGTGTATGCCGCACTCTGGCAGCAGCAGGAAGAATTTGTCGAAGGTCGTTCATTCAGCGGACCGGGCGGCGGCATCTACAAGTCGACCGACGGCGGGACGACATGGAAGGAACTGACCGATGGCCTGCCGGATGTTGGTCAGGCCAACCTTGCCATTGCGCCGAGCAATCCGAAGACGATCTACGCCACGGTCGCCCCGGCGCCGCAGCCGGCGGGCACACCGGGCGGGGGCCGCGGCGGACGGGGCGGTGGTGGCGGCGGCGCCATCGCGCTGTACAAGTCGATCGACGGCGGTGAACACTGGTTTCTCGCCAACCGGAATCCCAATGCGCCGCCGGGAACACCGGTTGCGGCGCCGGACGCCCGCCCGCTGGCGCGGATCGGCGGTGGCGATCTCCCCACGCTCGCGGTCGATCCCAGGAACGACAACGTGGTTTACACGGCGTCAACGGTATCGTGGCGATCCGACGATGGCGGCGCCACCTGGACGGCGCTTCGCGGCGCGCCGGGCGGCGATGACTACCAGAAGATCTGGATCAATCCCAACAACCCCGACATCATTTTCATCGTCGCCGATCAGGGCGCCGTCATCTCCGCCAATCATGGCGTCTCGTGGAGCAACTGGTATACCCAGCCGACGGCGGCGATGTATCACGTTTCGACCGACAACAGCTTTCCGTATTTTGTCTGCGGCGGCCAGCAGGACTCGGGCTCGGCGTGCGTCGCGAGCAGCTCGATGGACGGCGAGATCACCTTCCGCAACTGGTATCCCGTCAACATCCAGGAATACGGCATCGCGGCCTCCGATCCGCGCAATCCCGACATGGTCTACGGCAGCCAGCGGAGCGGTGTCTCGCTGTTCAACCGGCGCACTCGACAGACCAGTAGCGTCGGCCCGGATCTGGCTGCATCGGGATTCAATCGTAATGTGCGCACCATGCCGATCGTCTGGTCGCCGGTGAACCCGGATCTTCTCTTCTACACCTCGAACGCGGTCTGGAAAACGCTCGACCGCGGCCACAGTTGGACCCGCATCTCCCCCGACCTGGCGCGTCAGGCCTGGGACGTGCCGGCGAACGCCGGAAAGTACGCAGCCACCGTCAAGCCGGAGCCGCTCGGCACGATCACCGCGTTGTCCGCCAGCCCGCGCAGCGTGAACGTGCTCTGGGCGGGCACCGACGACGGCAACATCCAGGTCACCATGGACGGCGGGCTCAAATGGACGGCGGTGACGCCGGCCGCGATCAAGCCGTGGACGAGAATCTTCAACATCGACGCCGGCCACTTCGACCTGCTGACCGCGTACGCCGCCGCCAACACGATGCGCCTCGACGACATGAATCCCCATCTCTGGCGGACGCACGACGGGGGAAAGAGCTGGACGGAGATCGACAACGGCATCGCACCCGGAGCAGTGGCGAACTCGATTCGCGAGGATCCGCACCAGAAAGGCCTGCTCTATGCGTCGACGGATACCCAGGTCTGGGTGTCGTTCGACGACGGCGATCACTGGGAGTCGCTGCGGCTCAACATGCCGGCGATCTCCGTGCGTGACATCGAGGTCAAGGACGACAGCACCTGCCTATGCGCCGACCTCGTGGCGGGGACGCATGGTCGCGGCTTCTGGATTCTCGATGACGTCACGCCGCTGCGTCAGATGGCGGCATTGCGCACGGCGGCCACCAATCACGCGGCCTATCTGGCCAGACCGGCAACCGCAGTCCGGATCCGCGCGGCGACCAACGATCCCACGCCCTGGCCGCCGGAACGTCCGGCCGGTGAGAATCCGCCGCCAGGTGCGTTGATCGACTACTACCTGCCCGCCGACGCTGCAGCTCCGGTCACGCTCGAGATTCTCGATCGCGCCGGTACCGTCGTCCGCTCCTATAGCAGCAGTGACACGTTGCTCAATCCCGATCCGATCCGGAATCCCGTCGCGTACAACGCACTCTGTCAGCGCACGCCAACGGCAGCGCATTGCAGCGTGCCGCTGTACTGGGCGGGTCCGTCGGTGGCCTTGTCAGGCGTGGCCGGGATGCATCGGTTCAGCTGGGACCTTCGATTCGATCCGATAACTCCCGGCGCGACGCAGTCGGCGGGCGCGGTGCCATACCACACGTATCTGATGGCGGATGCGCCATGGGCGCCGCCGGGCAGCTACCGCGTCCGGCTCACCGTCGACGGCAAGCAGTACACGCAACCGTTGACGCTTCGCATGGATCCGCGAGTCAAGCTGGCAGCCCTCGCCATGACGCAACTGACCACGCTGTCACGCGAGATGTACGACGGCGCGCGCAAGGCGCACGACGCCGAGATCGCGGCGCGCGCGCTGGCCGATCGGTTGACCGCCGTGGCTGGTCCGGATGCGGCCTCCGTCAAGGCGGCGCTCGATTCGCTGGCGCCGCCGGCCGCCGCCGGTCGTGGCGGGCGCGGTGGACGGGGCGGTGGTGGCGGCTTTGGCGGTGGACGGGGCGGTGCAGCTGGCGCCCCGCCGACGCTCGGCGGTATGAGCAACACCATGCTTGGCGCCGCGATGACCATGCAGGGAGCCGACGTGGCACCGACCGCCGGTGAAGTGGCCGCGTGCGCTCGCGCTCGCGGTGAGTTCACCGCTACCATGGCGCGCTGGGCGGCGCTCAAGTCTCGCGGTCAGGCGCTCACAGCCGGCAAGTAAGGCTGCGGCGCGAGGCCGCTGGATCACGCCGGTCGAACGCAGGCTGCTGGTTCGAAAAGTTCGATCGGCGTCCGGCGCGCGTTGTGCCGGGGATTGATCCGGATGATGAGTTGTTCGAGCAGCCCCGGCTTGAATTCGGCCACTTGATGGAAACGCGCCGCCAGTACCGGGAGCTGCGTCGTCATGCTGCGCCGCACCGCGATCAGCGTGTTGCACTCGTCAGGAGGGTCCGCGAGGAACGCGACCGCCGACATGGTTCGCTTGGGCGGCGTGCGCAGCGCGTATGCGGTTGGGTAGAGCACCAGCGTTTCGTCGATCCCTACCAGCCGGGAAATGTCCGGGCGCTTCCCCAGGTAGCGCACCATACCGATCGTGTTCTGTTGCTCCACGGTGAACGACGTGATCATCAGGAGGAAGGCGTTGAACACGAGAAAGAATGCCGTCCGCACCCGAGAATGCATCACGACGTAACCGGCGAGCGGGGTGAGGCAGATCAGGAAGACCGGGAGAATCGGCACCATGAAGCGGTCTTCCTTGTGCGGCACGGCGGAATGCGAAGCGACGAAGACCACGAAGAACAGTACCGTTGGCAGGATCGGGTGGTATTGCTCGCGCCAGCGCATGCCGCGGTAGCGCAGCCAGAAGACCGGTGGAATCGAGATCGCGAGGAAGAGCGTGACGAACGAGTAGAATGGCGTCACGCCGTACGTCGATGACTCGTGCAGATTATATGTGAAATATTTCACAAGCGACGCGTAGAAGCTGCCGCGCAGTGCGAGATCGACCAGACCGGGAATCAGGAACGCGACAGCGCTCGCCAGTGCGAGCACCGCGATGTCGCGCCACTGCCGACGCAGCACGAATGTCACGAGAATGGCCAGGAAGCAGACGCCGTCCTGAAAACGCAGCATCGAGGCGATCATCAACGTCAAGACGGCCAGTACCAGGTCGCGGCATTTGCCGTCGATCCAGTACTGGCAGGTGAGGCATGCGCTGGCGAGGAGAAACGGCGCCGAGAGCGATTCGATCAGCGGCCGGGAAAAGAAGTAGGGCGCGAGCCAGTAGAACCCGATGAGGAAGAGGGCGATCAGTTCGAGTCTTGAGTTGCCGGTGAGCCGGAAATGCCGCCGCGCGAAGTAGCTGAGCATGCAGTACGCGAAGATGCCGACGATCAGGAGCACGACACGGTACTGCGATACCGGGTCCTTCACCCCGGCCTTCCATGCCAGCCGCGACAGCGACACGAGCACGAGCGAGGGGACTGGAGAACGGATGCCGGCGTTGGCGATGATATCGGCGTTGTGCTGGTTCTGCGCCGGAACCACCTGCGCCACGCCGTAGCCGTAGTCATCCATCGCGACGATTCCGATGTTCACCCACGCCGTGACGATGTACATGAAGAGGCCGAGCCACCAGAGAATGCGCAGTGGCCGGGTCGATTGACGGCTGGACGGGGAAGCGGGACCGGTCGCGGAGGATGCTCCGGCGGCGTCCGGTGGGAACAACCTGTCGCTACTGATCGTCCCGCCGCACCTGCGGCCGACCCTTGCCGGCGTACTGGGCCTCGATGCGCGAGTACAGGTCGTCGGCGCCGATGATCCCCTTGACCGACGCGATCACGCCCGCGACGACATCGTCGGCCCAGTATTCATCGGGCCGCTCCGAAGCGGGAACGTCCAGCGATTTCCTGTGCAGGAATTCAATCGCCGTCTGGACCCATTCGCTCTGCGCGGCCGCGACGAGCGACCACGAACCGGTGGCGCGAAGTTCCATCTCGGCGAGGGCGTCGAGGTACGGCTTGAGTTCCCTCGCGATCGGTCCGCTGCGCAACCGGTCGGCGACCTGGGTCAGCATCGCCTTGCGCTCGGATTCCTGCGGTTCGGGCAGCGGCGCGAGATAGTGACGCTGGTCGGCAACCATTTCGGCCAGCCGGACGCAGACGGCGCGGATCGCCGGTGTCAGTTCCGCGGGGGCTTCGGACGCCCACGACTCCGCGGCGCGCAGGATGGCCGCGATTTTTTCGTCGGCGCCTGCGGAGACGCGTGCCTGGTCGAGCGGTTCAGCCATGGATGGAAGAATAAACAGGCTGCGGATCGCGTGCGAAGACGCGACCGAACGCCGCCACCACGGCATCACGCGATCGATTCCACAGCGCGACATCCGATTCGACGGAATCAATTTCCCGTCGGATGGACGTCATTTCGACACCGTGAATACCGCACGGCACGATCAGGCCGAACCAGTCGAGATCGGGCTGCACGTTGAGTGCGAAGCCGTGCAGCGTGACCCACTGCTTCACGTGCACGCCGATGCTGGCGATTTTCCGGCCGGCGGTCCAGACGCCGGTCTTGCCGGGATTGCGCGTCGCAGGGATCGCGAGCATCGCAAGCGCGTCGATGATGGCCTGTTCGAGGGTCCGCAGGTACCAATGCAGGTCCTGGCGATGCTGGCTGAGATCGAGGATCGGATAACCGACCAGCTGCCCGGGACCGTGCCAGGTGACGTCGCCACCGCGCTCGATCTCGACCACATCGGCGCCGCGTTCGCGAAGGGTATCCGGGGCCACCGGGAGCGACGCGTCGCGTGTGCTGCGCCCCAGGGTGTACACCGGATCGTGCTCGACCAGAATCAGCTGGTCATGCGGGACGCTGCCATCCAGGCGTCCGAGTCGCACCGTCCGTTGCAGGTCGAGGACTTCGCGGTAAGGGCGATGTCCCAGATCGACGACGTCGAGCGGCATCATCGGGCGCTTTGCACGGCGCGTCGCCCGAGCCAGAGCGCCAGGATCGCCGATCCGGCGCCGAGAGCGACGAGCGCATTCCGACCGGCCGCCTGATACAGGAGCAGCGTCGCGATCATCGCGAGCGACGTGCCGCCCAGGGCGGCGACCATCGCCAGCGCGCCGCGCCGGTACGTCGAGGGAATCGACGACATGAGCACCCAGGCGCACATGCCGGTGAAGCCCAGCCCGAGCACGGTGCCGTACACCATGAAGTTGACGTCGGGCGCATTGGGATTGATCTGTGAGATGTTGCGGGCCGTGGAACCGGCCACGAGATGCGTCTGGATCGCGGTCAGCGCGGAAAACCAGGTGACCGCACCTGCGGCCGCGGACGCCATCGCCTGGAAGGCTGTGCCGATCCGGTCTTCCTTGGGCGCGTCCGGCGGAAGCGGCGAAAACTCCGGTCGATCCGCACCTGGCGCCGTCAAATGTGCAGCACCCTTCCCAGTGAATCGAGCGCGGCCTCACCGATCGCTTCCGACAGCGTGGGATGCGCATGAATGGCAAGATCGACTTCTTCGACCGTGTATTCGCTGGTGCGCGCCATGACGAGCTCGCCGATCATCTCCGAGGCGTGTCCGCTGACGATGTGCGCGCCGACGATTTCACCGTACTTCTTGTCGCGCAGGATCTTGACGAATCCGTCGGTCTCCAGCGTCGCCCGCGCCCGACCGTTGGCCGAGAATGGGAACCGGCCGACCTGATAGTCGATGCCCTGCTGCTTCGCCTGCTCCTCGGTGAGTCCCACGCTGGCCACCTCGGGATGGCAGTACGTCACGCTCGGCACATTGGTGTAGTCGATCGCCTTGACCTTGTGACCGGCGATGACCTCGGCCACATGCGTCCCCTCGCGGGTGCCCTTGTGGGCCAGCATTGGCGGCCCGGCAACGTCGCCGATCGCGTAGACTCCCTTGACCGAGGTCTGCAGCGTGGTCGGATCCACCTGGATGAAGCCGCGGTCGGTGAGCTTCACTCCGACCGATTCGAGTCCGATCTTCTCGGTGTTGACCGCGCGGCCCGCCGCCATCAGCACCTTTTCGGCGGTGACACTCGCGGGCTTCCCCCCAACTTCCATCTGCAGCGTGACGCTGTCGTCCTTGACATCGGCCTTGGTGACCTTGACGCCGGACATCACCGTGATGCCGCGCTTCTTGAAGACCTTCGCGACCACATCGGATGATTCGGCGTCTTCGAGCGGCAGGATCCGCGGCAGCGCCTCGATCAGCGTGACTTGCGTGCCGAAGGAGCTGAAGATGTCGGCGAACTCGGAACCCACGGCGCCGGCGCCGACCACCGCGAGTGACGCCGGCGCGCGCTCCAGGAAGAGCGCTTCGTCGGAGGTGATCACCGAGGTCTTGTTGACGCCGAGTCCGACCGCGGGGATGCCCTTGGTACGCGATCCTGTCGCGAGGACGATCCCTTTCTTCGCAGTGTGGACGTCGTTGCCGACTTTCACCGTGGTGGCGGAAGCCAGGATCCCGGTGCCGCTGATCACAGTGATCTTGTGCTTCTTCATCAGGAATTCGACGCCCTTGGAGTTCTGGTCGGCCACGCGTCGCGAGCGTTTCATCGCCACGCCGTAGTCCACCTTCACCTCGCCCGTTTCGATGCCGAGCTCGCGCGCTTCCTGGCGAATGATGTTGGCGATCGACGAGCTGTAGAGCAGCGCCTTGGTCGGGATGCAACCGATGTTGACGCAGACGCCGCCGAGTTTGTACTGCTCCACCACGGCGACGCTCATGCCCAGTTGGGCCGCGCGGATGGCGCAGGGGTATCCGGCCGGTCCGCCGCCGATGATGATGAGGTCGAAGGAACTGTTGGGCATGGCGCAGAGTCCTTACGGCTAAGCGTTAAGCATTATGCGTTGAGCGTTAGGCGTTCCGGGTCAGGCGGGTTGCTTGGGAGTCCGGATAGTGTGCGGATTCCACTTAACGCCCAACACCTAAGGCCTAACGCTTACCAAATCACCGCCATCGGATTCTCCAACATCCCCACCAACGTCTGCAGGAACGCGGCACCCGTGGCACCGTCGACCACGCGATGATCGCAGCTCATCGTCAGGCGCATCCGCCGGCGCACCGCGACTTGCCCGCCGATCACCACGGGGCGCGGCTCGATGCGCCCGACGGCAAGGATCGCCACTTCCGGCGGATTGATCACCGCCGTGAATTCGTCGATGCCGAACATGCCGAGGTTCGAGACCGAGAACGTCGCACCGGTGTATTCCTCGGGTTTGAGCTTCTTCTCGCGCGCGCGTCCCGCGAGTTCGCGGACTTCGGTCGCGATTTCGCGCAGCGACTTCCGGTCGGCGTGACGAATCACCGGGGTGATCAGTCCTTCCTCGACCGCCACGGCCACACCGACGTGGATCTCGTGCCACTGGCGGACGCGATCGTCGAGCCACCAGGCATTGACCCAGGGGTGCTGCCGCAAGGCCGCCGCGGTGCAGCGAATGATGAAGTCGTTGAACGAGAAGCGTCCCTTGTCGTCTCGTGCGATGAGCGCTTCGCGCGCGTCGTAGGCGCGTTCCATGTCGGCTTCGGCGGTCAGGTAGTAGGTCGGGATCGGGCCGATCGACTGGACCAGGCGCTTGGCGATGGTCTTTCGCATCGGGCTGAGCGCCACGTCGGTGAACGATTCACCAGGCGTCCCGGCGGCAGCTGGCGCGCGGACGCCGGGTGTCGCCTGCTCGACGTCGCGCTTGATGATGCGGCCTTCCGGGCCGGTCCCAGCCACACCCCCAAGATCGACGCCCTTGTCCGCCGCCATGCGCCGCGCCAGCGGAGACGCCTTGATGCGGCCGCCGGTGGCACTCGCGGCGGGCGTTGATGTCGGCGCTGGGGCAGCAGGCGGAGCGGCATTCGCTGGTGCGGGTGGCGCCGGGGCCGTGGGAGCAGGCTCGGCTGGCACCCCGGCGGGCGCCGCGCTCTGGCTGGCGGGGGCCGCTGCCGGCGCTTTCGGCTCGGCGCCGCCGGGCACGGTTTCACCGGCGTTGCCGATCCACCCGACCGTGGTGGCCACCGGTACCGTGGCCCCGGCAGCGATCGCCTGTTTGAGCAGCGTCCCGCCGGCGCGCGCGACCAGTTCCATCACCGCCTTGTCGGTCTCGACCTCGGCGAGCACGTCACCGACGGCGACCGCATCGCCTTCGCGCTTCTTCCACTCGACGAGGCGTCCCTCTTCCATCGTCGGCGAGAGCGCCTCCATCACGATCTTGGTCGCCATGGTTTCAGCCCCGGTAGCAGACCTGGTGAACGGCCGCGGCGATCTTCGTCGCGTCCGCCTTGGCGGCCTTCTCGAGATGCTTGTTGTACGGCATCGGTACGTCGGCTTGATGCACGCGGATCACCGGTGCATCGAGATCGTCGAACGCCTCGCGCTGGATCAGGTCAACCACCTGCGCGCCGACGCCCGCGAATCCCCAGCCTTCTTCCGCGACGACCACGCGATTGGTTCGTGCCACCGAGCCCAGGATGGTGTCGTGGTCGAGCGGCCGGATGGTGCGCAGGTCGAGCACTTCGGCGTCGATGCCTTCGTCGGCGAGCGTCTTGGCCGCGCTGAGTGCCGGCGCAACCGTTTTCGAATGGCAGACGATGGTGA
>JBOHRY010000354.1:0-3454 GCA_050732955.1 Gemmatimonadales bacterium
GCCATCACGGCATCGAGTTCCGCCGTGATCATCGGACGGTACACGTGCAGTTGCCTTGGCGCGTGGATCAGTCGTTGCGCCAGCACAGCCTGCACGTTGGGCCCGTCAAACGCCGGCATGCCGGCAATCGCTTCGTACAGCACGCACGCCAGGCTGTATAGATCCGAGCGACCGTCGTACTCGCGCTCGCCGCTCGCCTGCTCCGGGCTCATGTATGCCGGAGTGCCTCGCACCACGCCGGTCGAGGTCGTGGGACCACCCACCGTTTCGAGGGCCCGGGCAATGCCGAAGTCGGCGAGGCAGGCCTGCCCGCCACCAAACAGGATGTTCTCCGGCTTGACGTCCCGGTGGATGATCCGATTGCAGTGGGCGTAGTCGAGCGCGGCGCCAATCGCGCGCGCGATCGCGGCGATGTCCGCCATCGGCAGCTGTCGCTCGCGCTCGAGGCGGTCCCGCAGCGTGCCGCCGTCCATATAGTCCAGCACGCAGTAGAAAACTCCGTCGACAACGCCGGAGTCGAGCACCGGAGCGATGGCGGGGTGCGATAGCTGCTGCGTCAGCCGGATCTCGCGCAGAAACCGATCAGCGCTCAACGACTCGGCCAGCTCCGGTCGGAGCAGCTTGAGCGCCACCATCCGATTCGCCGACCGGTCGCGGGCGAGATACACCACGGCAGTCGCCCCGCGACCGAGCTCGCGCTCAATCGTGTATCGGTCAGCGACCTCCGTCGGAGGAACGGCCGATGCGCCCGACAAGGAACCGCCCGTGGCGTGGGAGCTGGAACGAACGCGATATCATAACCCGCCGGACTGTTCCGGGTTAGCGGACCGACGCCGCGTGGAGGTGCGATCGCGGCGGGACATCCCCGCCGGTCGCTGCTTCGCCCGGATCGCCCCATGCCCGACACGGCTTGGCGGCCACCGCCGAGTCGCCCGCAGGATTGGTCCGTGTTGTCAGCGCAGCATCGCGCGAACGCCCAGCAGCTCGCGGGCGATCACCAGCCGCTGCACTTCGCTGGTTCCCTCGCCGATGGTTCCCAGCTTGGCGTCGCGCAGGTAGCGCTCGACCGTGAACTCCTTGAGGAAGCCGTACCCACCGTGAATCTGCACCGCGTCGAGCGCGGCCGACACACCGACCTCGCTGGCGTAGAGCTTGGCCATCGAGGACTGCAGTGTGTGCGGCTGTCCGGCGTCGCGCAGGCACGCGGCGCGCCAGGTCAGCAGCCGCGCTGCGTCCACCTGCGTCGCCATATCGGCCACCTTGAACTGGATTGCCTGGAACTCCCCGATCGCGTGTCCGAACTGCCGCCGATCCTTCGCATAGGCGATCGACGCATCCAGTGACGCCTGCGCGATCCCCAGCGAGAACGCCGCGATGCCGATCCTGCCGCGATCGAGGATTCGCAACGTGTCGATGAACCCTTCGCCGACAGCACCAAGGAGATGGTCACCGGGAACACGGCAATTCTCGAGCACCAGTTCCACGGTTTCCGACGAACGGACCCCGAGCTTGTCTTCCTTCTTGCCGGCGCGAAAACCAGGCGTTCCCTTCTCGATGATGAACGCCGAGATGCCGCGCTTGCCCTGGGAGCTGTCGGTGACCGCCATGATCACGGCGACATCGGCCACCCGGCCGTTGGTGATGAACTGCTTGGAACCGTTGAGCACCCAGGCATCACCGTCGCGAACCGCCGTGGTGCGCGTTCCGCCGGCGTCCGAGCCGGCGCCATTTTCGGTGAGACCCCAGGCACCGATCTTCTCCCCGCGCGCCAGCGGCACCAGGTACGCCTGCTTCTGGGACTCGGTGCCCGCGAGGAAAATGTGTCCCGAGCAGAGGCTGTTGTGCGCCGCGATCGAGAGCGCCACTCCCGCGTCGACCCGGGCGAGTTCCTCGATGACAATGGAGTATTCCAGCGTCGACAGTCCGGCGCCGCCGTATTCCACCGGCCAGACCGCGCCCATCAGTCCGAGCTCGCCCGCCCGGCTGAAGACCTCGCGCGGAAACTCCTGCCGCTCGTCCCACTCGCGGGCGTGCGGCGCGATCTCCCGTTCGGCGAAATCGCGGACGGTCTGCTTGAGGAGCTGCTGTTCTTCGGTCAGCGTGAAGTCCAGATCGACGTCCCGGAGGAAGGTGAGGAGCCGCGCTCAGATGTTAGTGGACGATCCTCCGCGCGGGCAAGTCTGTGCCTCCCGCACGGGATGATTCGTCCGCGTCACCGCATCAGTCCAAGTGCATCACCCAGCCCGGTTAGGTTTGGGCGCAAGCAGAAACCCGGGACAGGGGGTTCGCGCGCCGTGACCGTCGCTTCACGTGTACCCGCAGGACTCTTCTCCGATCGCACCAACCGGATCGGGACCGAGAACGCCTTCAAGATCGGCCCGTACATCCGGACGATCGAGGCGGCAGGGCACCGGGTGATCAAGTGCAACATCGGGGAGCCGGATTTTCGCCTGCCGCGGCACATCGCCGAGGAGGTGAAGCACTGCATCGACCTCGACATGACCCACTATGTGGATCCCCAGGGCATCCTGCCGCTTCGGGAAGCGATTGCCGCGCAGATGAGCGCCACCCGCGGCATCAGGGTGACGCCCGAGCAGGTGGTCATCTTCCCTGGCGCCAAGCCTTCCATCGGCCTCTGCCAGCAGACCTACTGCAATCCGGGCGACGAAGTGATCTATCCCAGCCCGGGCTTTCCGATCTATGAATCCTTCGCCACCTATCTGGACCTCAAACCGGTGCCCTTGCAGCTGCGCGAAGAGGACGGGTTCGCGTTCTCCGGCGCCGACATCGAGCCGCTGATCACCGACCGGACGCGCGTGATCGTCCTCAATTTTCCCTCCAATCCGACCGGAGGCGTCGCAACGAAAAGCCAGCTCGAGAGCATCGCGCAGGCCATACTCCGGAAGGCTCCCGCCACCGTCCGGATTTTCGCGGACGAGATCTACGAGAATATTCTCTTCGACGGAAACCGGCATCTCTCCATCGCCTCGCTGCCCGGAATGGCCGAACGGACGGTGATCGCCAGCGGCACTTCGAAATCGTATGCGTGGACCGGCGGACGGATCGGATGGTCGGTGTTCCCCACCGCGGAGGAGGCGGTGATGTTCAAGAACCTGAACATCAACTACTTCTCGTGCATTCCCGCCTACAACCAGATGGGGGCGAAAATCGCCCTCGAGTCGCCGGAGAGTGCAGGCTGCATCGCCGAGATGGTGACGGCGTTCCAGGAACGCCGGGACATGATGGTCACGGGACTCAATGCCGTCGCCGGCGTGCAATGTGCTACGCCGGGTGGGGCGTTCTATCTCTTTCCAAGCATCGCCGGAGCGTGCGAATCACTGGGCGCGGTCGAGGCCTATGCAGCGCTCTCCGACGCCGATCGCGCGCGGACCAGCCCATCAACCCTGTTCCAGATGTTCCTGCTCTGGGAATACCACGTGGCGACTCTCGACCG
>JBOHRY010000355.1:0-2774 GCA_050732955.1 Gemmatimonadales bacterium
CTACCTCGAGACCGAGCTCTGGCTCGAATCCGACCGTCTCGGCTGGCTGCTCGACGCGCTCGACATCGCCAAGCTCAATGCCCAGCGCGACATCGTCAAGAACGAGCGACGGCAGAGCTACGACAACCGGCCGTACGGACGGGTTGACGAGATCATGGACGCCGAAATGTTCCCGGAAGGGAATCCCTATCACTGGCCGGTGATCGGTTCCATGACGGATCTCACGGCGGCATCCGAAGCCGACGTGAAATCGTTCTACAACAAGTGGTACGGACCCAACAACACCGTGCTGGTGATCGCCGGTGACTTCAATCCCGCGCAGGCGAAGGCCTGGGTCGACAAGTACTTCGGTCCGATCCCGCGGGGTCCCGCCATCACCCGTCCGGTCGTGACGGCGGCGCACCTCGATCACCCCAAGCGATTCGTCTACGAGGACAACGTCTCCCTTCCCGAGCTCTACATCAACTGGCCCGGCGTGGGCCAGCGGTCCGCGGATCGCGCCGCCCTCGGCGTCATGGGCTCGATCATCAGCGGCGACCGGACCCAGTGGTTGACCCAGGAGTTCGTCTACAATCGCAAGTGGGCGTCATCGATCTCGCTCCGGCCGAGCATGAACGAGAACGCCGGTACCATCAACCTCGTGGTCGTGCCGACGCCGGGTGCCGACCTGACCAAGCTCGAGAGCGCCATCGATTCAGTGATCGACCGTTTCCGGCGCGAGGGCCCGACGGCCGAGCAGATGAAGAAGGCCACGGCCGGGATCGAATTCGCGTCGTACAACCGTCTGCAGTCGATGCTCGGCAAGGCGTTCACGCTGGCCAGCGGCTGGATCTATCACGACGATCCCGGTTACTACGCGAAGGACGTGACGGAAACGCTGGCCGTGACTGCCGCGGATGTGAAGCGGGTCGCCAATACCTACCTCGGTCTGGATCGCATCGTGCTGTCTGCGGTACCGATGGGGAAGAAGGAACTCGCCTCGCACGCCGATCAATCGACCCCGGTGACGTCGCCGTTCGCATCGAAGCAGGAGGTGGGACAATGAGCCGCGCTACTCTGGTGATCCTTCTTGCCGCCCTCACGCTTTCACGTCCTCAGGCCCTCGCGGCGCAGGGCGCCGCGCTCGATCGCACGCAGGCACCGCCGGTCGCACCTGCGCCGGTATTCAGGGCACCGGCGTGGACGGTGGATACGCTGTCGAACGGCGCCAGGCTGGTCGTCGTCGAGAAACTCGACTTGCCGATCGTCTCGTTGCAGATCCACTTCGAGGCCGGTGCCAATCAACTGGATGCCAAGCCTGGGGTCGCGTCCTTCGTGGGAAGCATGATGCGCGAAGGTACCACCACGCGTACCGCGGACCAGTTGAATGACGAGATGGCCCTCCTCGGCACCAACGTCGGCTTCGGCATCGGGGCCGAATCGGGAGCTGCGGGCTTCTCGTCGCTCAAGCGGTCGTTCGATCCGGCGATCGCGATACTGATGGACATGATGCTGCACTCGACCTTTCCCGCGGCATCGCTCGAGCGGTTGCGCACGCAGTCTCTCGCGGCGTACACCCGCGGACAGGATGTCGTGGGGGTCATCGCGTCGGAGATCGCACCCAAGCTGCTCTTCGGCGACCAGCCTTACGGCAAGGTCGCCAACGACGCCGACCTCCGCGGCGTGACGCGTGATGACGTCGCCAACCTGGCGAAGGCGTTGTTCGTGCCGGCCAATGCCACCGTCTACGTGGTGGGCGACATGACTCGCGCCGAGGCAAAGGCGAAGCTGGAACACGCCTTTGCGGTCTGGCCGGCCGCCGGGCAGAAACTGGCGGTGCATTACCCGGCCGCGCCGGCACCAGGTGCCACGACCATTTACCTCGTCGACATGCCGAACAAGCCGCAGTCCGAGATCATGCTCGCGCGCACCATCCCACCGGAATACTCGCCCGACATGGCGCAACTGGACGTGATGGATCAGATCCTGGGCGGCATGTTCCAGTCGCGCCTGAACTACAACATCCGCGAAGTGCACGGCTACAGCTACGGCTTCAATTCGGCGGACATCTGGATGAAAGGCCCTGGCACCGAGCGCGCGGCGGGAGCGGTGACTCGCGCCAAGACCGACAGTTCATTGATCGAGGCGATGAAGGAAATCCACGGCCTGACCGGCAGCGCTCCGGTCAAACCGGAGGAACTGTCCGCCGCGAAGAATTCGCTGACACTCTCGCTCCCGTCGCGACTGCAGTCGAACGCGGGTATTGCCAGCGTCGTCTCCCGCGTGGTCGACAACGACCTGCCAAGGGACTGGTGGGCTCGCTACATCGCGCAGGTGAACGCGACGACGTCTGCCGATGTCGCCGCCATGGCCGGGAAATACATGGACCCGGCCCATCTGGTGATTCTGGTCGTCGGCGACGGCGCCAAGATCAGCGACGCCGTGCGCGCAACCGGGATCGCACCGGTAGTGCCGCTGGACAAGAAGGGGAATCGGATGGTGCCGTGAGAGGGCGCCAGGGGGCAGGGCGTCAGGGCGTCTGGGCGTCAGGGCGTCAGGGCGTGAAGATTGATGGCCCATTCGGCGCCAACAGCGAGATGATTGCGAGTTCGTTGTAACTTAGCGCTCCGAGGAACGCAGCATGACAATGGGTCAATCGATGCTGGAAGAGTTCGACCAGGAGATGGCGACGACGCGCCGTCTCCTGGAACGCGTCCCCGACGGTCAAGGGGACTGGAAGCCGCACCCGAAGTCATTCTCGCTGGCCCACCTGGCCCAGCTGGTCTCATGGATGC
>JBOHRY010000356.1:0-21286 GCA_050732955.1 Gemmatimonadales bacterium
GCTGATTGATGAATACCACGGCGCAGTTGGTGCGATTGATCGCCCCCGCCAGCTTGCGCAGCGCCTGGCTCATCAGGCGCGCCTGCAACCCCATGTGCGAGTCGCACATCTCGCCCTCGATCTCCGCCTTGGGCACCAGGGCCGCGACCGAATCGACCACGACCAGGTCCACGGCGCCCGAGCGTACCAGGATCTCGACGATCTCCAGCGCCTGCTCACCGGTGTCGGGCTGCGAGACGAGGAGATTCTCGATGTCGACGCCGAGCCGCTTGGCGTAGTCGATGTCGAGCGCGTGCTCGGCGTCAACGAAGGCCGCGACCCCGCCGGCGCGCTGGACATTGGCGACGAGGTGCAGGCAGAGCGTCGTCTTGCCGGAGGATTCCGGCCCATAGATCTCGGTGATCCGCCCGCGCGGAATGCCGCCGATGCCGGTCGCGGCATCGAGGTTGATGGCGCCAGTGGAGATCGCCGCGACCCGGACGCGGGGGCGGTCAGCCCCCATCCGCATGATGGCGCCCCGGCCGATCTGCTTCTCGATCTGTGAGATGGCCAGGTTGAGCGCTTTGCGCTTCTCGCCATCAAGACGAACATCGTCGGTGGTCGGCATGGAACGGGGGTCCTTTCGAGAGAGTTTTTGTCGAGTAAAAGTGACTGAAATTGCTCCACAGCACTATCTAAATACAATGTATAACCGAAATTTTGCCGAAGCAAGTGTATTCAGGTGTAGCGTTTCGATCCATATGATCATCTCCATCCCGGGCGCCAAGCGTCCTCGATCTGGGTCAGCGTCTGCGTTCCCGGACCGGCGCCGGTCAGTACCACCACGTCGAACCGGTAATGGTCGCCGACCGAGCCGTGCTTGAGAATCCAGGACCAGGCCACCCGCTCCAGCACGTATCGCTTGCGCGGCCCCACGGCTTCTTCACCGCCACCAAAGCGGGCCGACCGGCGCGCCTTCACCTCCACGAAGGCCACTACGCTCCCCCGCCGCGCGATCAGGTCGAGATCGTGGCGCCCCATGCGCCAGCGATGGGCCTCGATGCGCCACCCTCGTGCCTGGAGCCATTGGCCGGCAATGATCTCCGCGTCCCATCCATCGCGGTGGCGGGGATCGGTCCATTCAGAGGGGGGAACGCGCGGCGTCGTCACGCGCACATGATGGGGGCGCCGCGCTCTCGCACGGCATCACGAACGCGCAGCCCGGTGCGGGAATGCGCAAGCGGTAGCGGTAGCGAATGACTCTGGCTTGGGCGGTGCTGGGGCGCTAATGCAACGGGCTACACGTATTCGTCGACTTGATGCAGTCCGATCAGCACATCGCGCGGCTTCGAACCATTGGGCGGGCCGAGTATGCCGGCATCGTGCAGTTGATCGATGATGCGCGCCGCCCGGCCGTACCCGACGCCCAGGCGCCGCTGCAACAGCGATGTCGATCCTCCCTGGTGCTGGATGCAGAGTTCGGCGGCCTGACGGAACAGTGCGTCGCGATCTTCGCCGGACGCATCGCCACTCGAAGCGTCCACGGTCGCCTTCTGCGCCCTGACCTCCATCAGGATGTCGCCGCGATGCCTGGTCGGCGCGAGTTCGGGATGCTCGGCGTACCACGCCATGATGCGCGCGGTCTCCTCCGTCGAGATGTACGCGCCCTGGACACGATCCGGCTCGTTGCGACCCGGCGGCAGAAAGAGCATGTCGCCATTACCGAGCAACGCCTCCGCGCCGTTCTGGTCGAGGATGGTGCGGGAATCCACCTTGCTCGCGACGCGAAACGCGACGCGGCTCGGGAAGTTCGCCTTGATGAGGCCAGTGAGCACGTTCACGCTGGGCCGCTGGGTTGCGAGGATCAGGTGAATCCCGATCGCGCGCGCCTTCTGGGCCAGCATGGCCAGTGGCTTCTCGATCTCGCCCTGAACCGTCATCATCAGGTCGGCGAGTTCGTCGACCACGACGACAATGATCGGGATCTCGCCCTCGTCGTAGGTTTCCTTCCATTCGTACGGCGGCGTGCCAGGTGACTCTGCCGAGATGGACGCAAGGGTCGGGCGTGCATCCGGCGGATTCTTCATCACGACGCCATCGAGGACCTTCCGGTTGAACTCCGAAAGGTGACGCACGCCGTTCGCATGGAGCAGCTTGTAGCGGTGATTCATCTCCATGACCGCCCACTGCAGCGCGTCGGCGGCATCGAAGTTGTCGGTCACGACCTTGTGGCGAAGGTGCGGCAGCCCGGTGTACATCGACAATTCGACCATCTTCGGGTCGATCATCAGGAATTCGAGCTCGTTCGGGCCGTATTGCTGGATCAACGCAGTGATGATCGTGTTGATGGCGACGGACTTCCCCGAGCCGGTCGCGCCGGCGACAAGCAGGTGCGGCATCCGCGCGAGATCCGCGATCACCGGTCTTCCCTCGATATCCCGGCCAAGCGCCACGGGAAGCATGGCGCTTGACGATTCCCATTCGTCGCTCTCGAGCAGTTCGCGGAGCCCGACCATCCTGGGACTCGGATTCGGGATTTCGACGCCGACTGCGCCACGCCCCGGAATCGGAGCCACGCGTACCGACCTGGCGCGCATCGTGATCGCGAGATCGTCGGCAAGTGCCACGATTCTGCCAGCCTTCACGCCGGACGCCGGAACGACCTCGAACTGGCTCACGGTGGGTCCGGAGGTGAATCCCGCGAGCGTTCCCTCGACCTTGAAGGTGCGCATCGTGTCGAGCAGGAGCTGGCCAAGTCGCTGGAGTTCCGCCTTGTCGGCTTCGACATCCATGTTCTGCGGCGAATCGAGGAGCGTCAGCGGCCAGCGCGCGTCGCCGCTGGCGCGCGGCACGGGGGGCGCGTCATCGAACTCCAGTTGCTCCACACGAGCCTTCCGACGCTGTTTCGAGGGAGCATCGCGGGTCGTGCGTTCTCCGTTCGGCCCGTCCTCCAGCTCGACAGCGGGCGTGGGCTTGAGCGACGGCGCCGGACGCCACATCTGCGGCGCCGAGATCCCGTTGCCTCGCTCGAGTCGCTGCAGCGGATGCCACGCCAGCGTGCCGATCGTCACCGCCGACAGTGCCACCAGTCCGGCCAGAAGGCCGCCTGCGACGCCGACCAGGTCCAGCGCGGAACGCGCCAGGAAACCCGGCAGCCAGCCGGTGAGCAGCTCGGGCCATGGCCACTCCGCCGTCGGCAGGTCGAACGAATTGTTCGCGACCCGTCCCAGCACGCCGATGACGAACGGAATGACCAGCGCCAGGCCGGCGACGAGAATCGCCGCGCGCTTCATGTCGAGGCGCGGCAGGCGATCGAAACCCGCTAGCCCGATCAGGATCCCGAGCAGCGGCGCGCCGATCGCGCCGAGGCCGAGCATGCGCCAGATTCCCGGACCGAGCACGGCACCGAACGGACCGGTGACGTTGAACGGGAGCAAAGTCAGCGCGAGGAACGTGCCGATCACCAGTGCCACGACTGCACCGAATCTCCGGCCGGGCTCCGCCATCATGCCGCCGGCGACGCGGTGTCCGCCAGCGCGATCCGCCGCTCGTGGAAGAGCGGCAGCACCGGATGACGATCGACCTGGGACGCGGCGTGGACATCGTCGCGGAAGCCGTGCGACACACACTGCCTGCCGGCGTGAGATAGCGACAGCACGCGCTCGATGCGGTCGCGATACCGGCTCACCAGGTCGACCGAAACCAGCGCGGCGTCATTGAGCCCCTTGCGGCGACGGTGTCCGCCGAGGGCGCGCACCGCAAGGCAGCCGGCCAGATAGGCATCGTCGAGTCCGAATCCATGTTCGCGCCCGGCGCAGAGAATCAGCAGATCATCGTCCGTTTCGAGCGCGGCGCGCGCGCGTTCTCCCGCCGCGGTGAGGTTGACCGCGGCGCCGACCACGACTTCACGCGCGCCGGCGGTGGCGAGAAACGTCGGCGTCCCGTTGGTGGTCGTCATGACGATGGTCTTGCCGCCCACGACCTCCGGCGTCATCTCGAGTGGAGAATTGCCAAGCTGAAATCCGGGAATGCGGAGTGAATTCCGCTCGCCGGCAAGAACCACATCGCCGCTACCCAGCGCCTGCGCGATCTGCGCCGCCTCGGCCGGGTCGGCGGCGGTGATCACCGCGCGAGCGCCGTGATGCATCGCCGCACAGATCGTGGTCGTGGCCCGCAGCACATCGACAACGACAACCGTGCGATCAGTGAGTTCGCCCGGTGTAAGTTCCCGCGGCGAGAAGACAACGTCAAGCCTCATCCCTCGACCGGGGCAGCGCGATGTTCGATGGCCTGGTCGGCGGTCCCGGGGCCGCGCTCTTCGCGGGCGGCCTCGAAGTGCTCGGGTTTGAGCAAGTGCGACTCGCGCTCGAGAAACTTGGTGTCCACGCGGCCGGCGACGAAGTCGGGGTGGCGAATCAGTCGAGCCAGAAACGGGACCGTGGTCCGGACCCCCTCCAGAATGAACGAATCGAGCGCTTGCCCCAGGCGCGCCAGCGCCTCGCTGCGGTCCCGGCCGTGCACGATCAACTTGGCGAGCAGCGAATCGTAGTACGGCGGCACCGTGTAGCCGGCGTAGACGTGAGTGTCCACGCGAACGCCCGGCCCGCCAGGCGGGTGGTAGGCGGTGATCAGTCCGGGACACGGCTGGAAGTTGCGATACGGATCCTCGGCGTTGATCCGCACTTCGATGGCGTGGCCGACGAGCGGCGTTTCGCCGAAGGAGAGCGGCTCTCCCGCCGCCACCCGGATCTGCTCCTTCACCAGATCATGGCCGGTCACCATTTCAGTGACCGGGTGCTCGACCTGGATCCGGGTGTTCATTTCCATGAAATAGAACGTTCCGTCGGTGTCGAGCAGGAACTCGATGGTACCCGCGCCCGCGTACTCGATCGCCGCGGCCAGCTGCACGGCGGCAGCACCCATTCTTGCGCGCAGGTCGGGATTGAGCGCCGGCGACGGCGATTCCTCGACCAGCTTCTGGTGGCGACGCTGCACCGAACAGTCGCGCTCACCGAGATGAATCACGGTACCATGCGTGTCGCCCAGCACCTGGAATTCCACGTGACGCGGTCGCGCCAGATACTTCTCGACGTAGACGTCGCCATTGCCGAACGCCGACAGCGCCTCGTTCTGGGCCAGCGAAAACAGCTGGGCGAACTGTTCGGCGTCATGCGCGATACGCATGCCCTTTCCGCCGCCGCCCGCCGTCGCCTTGATGATCACCGGGAAACCGATTTCGGCGGCGACCGCGACCGCTTCATCGGCGTCCTTGAGTACGCCGCGCGAGCCCGGAACGGTCGGCACGCCGGCCTCTCCCGCCAGCCGCCGGGCCGATGCCTTGTCGCCCATCGCGCGGATCTGGTCGCCGGTCGGTCCGATGAACACGATGTTGGAGGCCCGGCAGGTGTCGGCGAATTCGGCGTTTTCCGCGAGAAAACCATACCCGGGATGGATGGCATCGGCGCCAGTCACCTCGGCGGCGGCAATCAGCGAGGGAATGCGGAGATACGACAGGCGTCCTGGCGGCGGGCCGATGCAGACATCATCGTCGGCGAAACGCACGTGCAGCGATTCCCGGTCGGCTTCGCTGTACACGGCGACGGTCTTGATGCCAAGTTCGCGGCACGCCCGGATGACGCGGAGCGCAATCTCGCCGCGATTGGCAATCATGACCTTGCGGAACATCAGCGGCTATCTCTACCGGACATGTCAGAGAAGGTGCGATCCGACGTACCGCTGACGCCGGAGACCCGCAGGGCAAACTCGCTCGGATGCGTGGCGTGGTACACGGCGTCGTCATACGAGATGACCCCGTCCTGGTACCACCGCATCAGCGACTGGTCGAACGTCTGCATGCCGTACGTCACACCGCCCTGGCCGATGAGATCGGGAATGTCCAGCGCGCGATTGAGGTCGCGGATATTGTCGGCGACGGCGGCGGTGTTGACCAGCACCTCGACCGCCGGTACGCGACCCTTGCCGTCGGCCCGCGGGACCAGGCGCATGGAAATCACGCCGGCGAGCGCGGTCGAGAGCAGCATCCGGATCTCGGCGTGCTGGTGCGGCGGGTAGAACGACAGCACGCGGGAAATCGTCTGCGTCGCGTCGGTCGTGTGAATCGTGGAGAGCACGAGGTGCCCCGTGTCCGCCGCCTTGATCGCGGTGTCCATCGTCTCCATATCGCTGATTTCACCGATCAGGATGACATCCGGATCCTGGCGCAGCACGTGCTTGAGCGCCTGACCGAACGACAAGGTGTCGGTGCCGATCTCCCGCTGCGACACATTGGCCAGCTGGTCGCGGTGCAGGAATTCGATCGGGTCCTCGATGGTGATGATGTTGACCCGGCGCAGCCGGTTGATGTGATCGATCATCGCGGCAAGCGCGGTCGACTTGCCGCTCCCGGTGATGCCGGTGACCAGCACCAGGCCGCGCGGCTTGAGCGCGATCTCCTCGAGGATCGGCGGCAGCAGGAGTTCCCGGACCGAGCGCACCTCGTACGGAATCGCACGGAACGCGAACGCCACAGACCCGCGCTGCAGGTACACGTTGGCGCGGAAACGCCCGATACCCGGAACGCCGATGCCGAAATCGGCTTCCTTTCCCTCCATGAAATCGCGGATCTGGCGCGGAGTCATCAGCGACTCGGCCAGCGCCTTGAGATCCTCGGGCTTGAGTTGCGGCATCGGCAGGACGTGCAGCTGCCCGTTAATCCGGATCGTCGGTGGCCGGCCGCCCTTGAGCAGCAGGTCGGACGCGCCGCGCTGGATCATTTCGACGATGGCCGGACGAAACTGGAAGCCGGCACTCGCGGCTTCGCCGGAGAAGATGTTGGTGCCCTGCGCTGGAATGCCTTCGTCAGCCATTGGGGTCGACCCGGAAAAGGACCTGACCATACTCGACTGGTGACGTATCGTCCACGAGAACCTCGCGCACGACGCCGGTGACTTCCGCTTCGATCTCGTTCATGATCTTCATCGCTTCGATGATGCACACCGTCTGGCCCGATGTCACGCGCGAACCGACGCGCACGTACGGTTCGGCCCCCGGTTCCGGCTGGGCATAGAAGGTGCCAACCATCGGCGACCGGACTTCCTTGAGACCCGCGCCGGGCTGCGCTTCCGCCGGGGCTGACGGCGGCGGAACAGACACCGCCGATGGCGTTGCCGCGACGGGTACCTGAGTAATTATCGGCGCGGGGCCGCTGGTCTGGTTGGTTCGGGTGATCACGACGCCGGTGCCGAAGAAGCCTTTCAGCTCGACCGACCCGATTTCGGGACGCTCCCGAAGCAGCTGCGCCAGGCGTCGCACGTCGCGGAAATCGATCCCCTTGAGGCCGGGAATCTGCTCGAGCGCCCGCGCCAGTTCCTGCATCTCTTCGGGGGTCATACGCGAGTCAGGTACTTGTCTTCGCGCCGATCGACGCGAATGACGGTTCCCCGCTCGACGAAGAGCGGGACCTGCACCACCGCACCGGTCTCCAGCCGGGCCGGCTTGGTCCCGCCTGTAGCGGTGTCGCCCCGCGTGCCCGGGTCGGTTTCCACGATCGCCAGCTCGACGAAGTTGGGCAGCTCGACATTGATGACGTGCTCATCGTGCAGCAAGCCGGTGCACTCCATCCCTTCCTTGAGGTACTTGAGCTGGGCGGCACCGATCAGCGTTCCAGTCAACTGCACATCATCGAAAGTCTGGAGGTCCATGAAGTGATAGAACTCCCCGTCTCGGTACGAGTAGGTCATCTGACGGTAGGACAGGTCGACGGTCTGGATCCGTTCCCCCGAGGAGAAGGTTCGCTCGAGTACCGCGCCGGTCCGCACGTTGCGCAACTTGGTTCGAACGAAGGCCGCACCCTTCCCCGGCTTGACGTGCTGAAAGTAGCTCACTTGCATCAGCTGGCCATCGAGATCCAGCACCAAACCGTTGCGAATATCCGCGGTCGTTGCCACCCAAGCTCCTGCCTATGCATCGAGAATGATGAGTTCGGTCTGCCCGTTGGTGAGGAGGGCGGGACCATCCGGTCCGAGCCAGACATCATCCTCCAGCCGGACACCGCCCCAGCCAGCAAGATAGATCCCCGGCTCGACTGTGACCACCGTCCCGAGCGGCAACCGGGCCTCCGCCGTCGCGGCAAGTCGAGGCGCTTCATGGACTTCCAGACCAAGCCCGTGGCCGAGTGAATGGCCGAACGCGTCGCCGTAGCCGCGCGCGGAAATCACGTCTCGCGCGAGTGCGTCTCCTTCGCGCCCCGTCATCCCAGCCCTCAATCCGCTGCAGGCACGCTGCTGGGCTTCACGCACCAGTTGGTAAACCGCCCGCTGGCGTTCATCCAGCTTTCCCATCCCTACTGTCCGCGTAATGTCGGAACAGTAGCCCGCTACTTGCGCCCCGAAGTCGATCAAGACGAATTCGCCGCGACCGATCTGGCGGTCCGACGCCCGGGCGTGCGGAAGCGCCGCCCTCGGGCCGGAGGCGACAATCGTCTGGAATGGATGCCAGATGCTGCCGCGATGACGGAGCGCGGCCTCGAGCCGTACCGCCACATCGATTTCCCGGTCGCCAGCCCGGATCGTCGGCAGCACCGATTCCAGCGCCTCGGCGGCGAGAGATCCTGCCGCCCTGATCGCGGCGAGTTCCCCTTCGTCTTTCACCTGCCGCAGGCCCTCGACCACTTCGGCCAGGGGGATCAACCGGCCGCCAACCATGCCTCCCACGCGCTCCGCGTCCCGCACCGACATGACGTGCGATTCGATCGCCAGTGAATCGCACCCGACATCGCCGAGCAGCCGCTGCAGACGATCCCAGATATTGGCCCGATCCACGATCACGTCGGCGCTGTCGCCGGCTTCCTCCGGCGCCTGCGCGGCGTAGCGAAAATCGGTCAGCAGCGTGGCGCGGTCGGGCGCGAGCACCAGGACGGCTGCCGACCCGCTGAACCCCGTCAACCACCGGATGTTCGGCAGCTGCGTCACCAGCAGTGTTGCGCCGGGCGGCAAGGCGCCGCGAACCCTGGCCTGCCGTGCGGAGCGGTGGTCGGTCATCGCCGGCACCAGATCACCAGGTGGGTGCGGCGCGCTCCGGCGATGCCGAAACGATGAACGTCCGGCCAACGGGACCGCGGCACCCCACCGGCGTCAGGCCGGATTGTCGCCCGCCAATACGCCGACCAGGGCATTGAGTGCGAGCACATAACCTGCGGCGCCGAACCCTGTGATCATCCCGATTGCCAGATCGGCGGTGACCGACTGATGCCGCGCTGCCTCACGCTTGAAGAGGTTGGAGAGGTGCACCTCGACGAATGGAATCGGTGCGGCGAGAAATGCATCGCGAAGCGCGAGCGATGTATGGGTGTATGCGCCCAGGTTGATGATCGCTCCGTCGGCGCGCGCCGCGAGCCCTTGCACCAGGTCAACCAGCTCACCCTCGTGATTCGATTGGGCGAACTCCAGTTGCACGCCGAGTTCACTGGCGCGAGCGCGGAGCGAGGCCTCGACGTCGCCGAGCGTCGCAGTGCCGTACACGGCCGGTTCGCGTGATCCCAGCAGATTGAGATTCGGTCCGTTGAGGACCACGATACGGCTCACCGCTCGAGCTCCCGCAGCCAGGCCTGAAAGGCCGCCATGTCGCTGGGCTCCTGGTCGGGGACTGGTGCAGGTGTCCGGAAGAAGTCATCGAACCCCGATACCGGCGGCGCCGGCGCTTGGGCGACCGAGGCTATTCCGGCGAGCCACTCCCGCACGCTCGGCCCACCGGCCGCTGCCGCGTCGAAGGGTCGCGGATGGGAAGCTGCAAGCTCACGGCGAACGGCGTCCCGGCGTGCGACGAGGTCGGCATTGGCCGGGCTCCTTCGGATCAGCGTTTCAAATGCCGCGATCGCCTGCTGATGATGACCCTGGCCCCAGTAGAGCATCGCCAGGGATTCTGTCACGACGGTATCATCGCCGCCGGCGTGTGCATCGACTGCGGCATCGTCGGAGTAGATCAACTCGGTGATTTCGCCGTCGGCCTGGATTGGGACCGCCGGGATCGGCGTCCGGTCTGCGGTGCGCTCGAGTGCAGCCCGGGCGTCGAGCGCCATCGGATGCTCGTCGTCGAGCACGAGTGCGGCTCGCACGGCCGCAAGTGCAGCGTCCCGCTGGCCGAGGTCACGATGGATCCTGGCGAGTACCAGATGGCCCGGAACAAAGTCGGGGCGGACGGCGACTCCCTTGAGCGCAACCGCGACTGCCTCGTCCAGCGCACCACGCTTCCGCAACCCTTCCGCCAGCGGCGCGAAGCAGGTGCTGCTCGGCTGCTCGGCCCAGCGGGCCGCGAGACGGTCGAGTTCGGGACTCAAGGACATGGACGGTGAAGATACTCCGCCCGGTCGGTCCGGCTGCCGCCCCTAGCCCTCATTCCCCGGGCCGGCTTAACTTGTGAGGCTATGATGCAAGCCTTTCGAAACGCCGCAAAGCCGGTCGTCTACCTGATCACGATCACCTTCCTCTCGTGGATGATCCTCGACCTGAGCGGCATCACCGGCAAAGGCGGGTTCCTCACCCGTACTTCGGTCGGCTCGGTGAATGGCGAGCCGGTGGACGTACGCGCCTACCAGGCCGCGGTGCAATCTGCGATGACCCAGCGGCAGCAGGCCACCGGCGGCAGCCTCACCCTGGAGCAGACCAGGGAACTCCAGAACGATGTCTGGGACAATTTCGTCGAGACGACGGTTATCAACGAGCAGATCGCGCAGCATCACATCACCACGTCGCCCGATGAGATCACCGAGTGGATCAAGAACGTTCCACCCACCGAAATCCAGGCGCTCCCGGAGTTCCAGACCGGCGGCAAATTCGATCTCGCCAAATACCAGCGCTGGCTCGCGGGCCCCGTTGGCCAGCAGTATGTGCCCAGCATGGAAGCGCAGTCGCGCGAGCAGATCCTGCGGCAAAAGCTGTTCATCGCGGTCACTGCGGACATCTTCCTCTCGGACGCCGCGCTCTGGCAGAAGTACCAGGACCAGAATGAGAAGGTCAGGATTTCGCTGACGCCGATCATCGGGAAGAACATCATCCCGGACAGCGAAGCGCCGGTCTCGACCGCCGAGATCGAGAGTTATTACCAGGCCCACGGCTCGGAGTTCTCCCGGCCAAAGACCGCATTCATGAGTTTCGTCGCGATCTCCCGCCGGCTCGACGCGAGCGACTCGGCCGCCGCGGCGACGCGCGCCAAGCAGGTGCATGTCGACATCGCGGGTGGTCAGCCATTCGCGGACGTCGCCAAGCGTGAGTCCGCGGATACCGCCAGCGCGAGCAAGGGTGGCGACCTCGGAGAGGTGAGCAAGGACTCGTCCGGTCTCGATCCGGCTGTGGCAACGGCGGCGTTTTCCCTTCCGCTGAGCACCCTCTCCGAGCCGATCCTGACGCCGATCGGCTATCAGATCATCGAGGTCACCAAGCGGACCACCGACAAGAAGGCCGGCGACAAGGCGACCATCAGCCGGATCCTGATTCCGATCGAGCTGGCCGGCGCTCACCGCGCGGCCGTGGATGCCGAAACGGATTCGCTGCAGCGTATCGCTGCCGAGCGCTTGGTCCCCGAGGCGCTGGATACGGTGGCCCGCGCGCTCAAGCTCCCGATTGGATCGACCGGACCGGTCGCCAGCGGGAGCCGGGTCGAGCTGCGACCGTATGTCATTCCTGATGCCGGCGTCTGGGCCTTCGAGGCCAAGGTTGGCGAGACCTCACCGGTGATCGACGGCGAAGTGGCTTCGTACGTTTTCCGGCTGGACTCGGTGCAGCAGGCAGGGATTCCACCGCTCGCGCAGTTGCACGACGCGGTAGCGGCGAAAGTGCGCGAACAGAAGAAAGAGGAAAAGGCAAAGGCTGTCGCCGACGAACTGATCCGTCGCGTAAAAGCCGGCGCGTCACTGGCCGACGCCTCGAAGGCGCTCAAGCTTCCCAATCGCGAATTCGACCCGTTCACGCGGGTCACCATGCCACTGGCATCGCCGAAGGTCACCGGCATGGCATTCGGACTGCCGGAAGGTGCGCTGAGCGGCGTGATCGATACGCCGGAGGGGCTTTACGTCATCAAGGTGCTGCAGCGCTTCCCGGCCGATTCGGAAGCGTTCGTCAAGAACAAGGATGAGTTTCGCACCGAGATGATTCGCAGCGTACGGCAGGATCGGATTCGCGAATACCTCGCCGATCTGCGGGCCTCGGCAAAGATCCAGGATCGCCGCAACGACATCCTCAAGACCAATGCCCAAACCGAAGCGGCGCAAGCGGCGCAGGGCCAGACTACCAAGCCCTGACCGCGGCGCGGCCGCGCAGCGTTACTGCGACAGTCGCTTGGGTTCACCGCCGGTCGGCGGCTTCCGCTCCTCGGGATCCATGATCCGCTGCGGGCCCGGCGCGTGGTCGTCGTGCATCGGCGCATTCAACGCATCCTGCGTATCGCTCAACGACTTCTTGAATTCCCGGATTCCCTTCCCCAGCCCCTGACCGATTTCCGGAATGCGCTTGGCTCCGAACACCAGAAGCGCCACCAGCATCAGCAGGACGATCTTCCCAAAGCTCATTTCTGGCATGACATGCTCCGCTTCAGAAGAGCGATCGGGCCACGTAGTACGCGATCGCGACGCCGATCAGGCTCAGGATGGACACATTCAGCCCAACCGGACCCAGCGTGAATGATACCACCAGCAGATTGGCCGAAACAGGTCCGAGCGAGGGCGTCACGGAATAGGTGAAGAAGCTGCGTGCGGCGCTTTCCGGAAGAAAATGCGCCAGCAGTGCGGAAAGCAGGCTCCCGGTCAGGAACCCGGCCACCAGGACACCGAGATAGAAACGGGGCCGCCGCGGTCCGCTCGCCATCAGCGGCGCCGCTCCAGCACGTAGGTGAGCGATGCGCGAAGCGTCTCGCGCGCGGCGGATTCCGGCAGCAACGCCAGGTCCTCCTCGGCGGCCATCGCCAGGCGTTGCGCCCGGTCGCGCGCCTGATCGAGCCCGCGATGCTGCGCCACGGCTGCAACCACAGCCGCGATCTCGTCATCACCCGGCGCGGGATTCTGCAACAGCGCGCCGAGCGCTCGCCGCTCCGCGGCAGAAAATCGCGGCAACGCGTAGATCAGCGGGAGCGTCACCTTGTGCTCACGCAGATCGAGCCCGGATGGTTTCCCGGTCAGCGACTCGTCCGCGGTGTAATCCAGCAGGTCGTCGACGATCTGGAATGCCATCCCCAGCTTCTCGCCAAATCGTGCCATGATCCGGCGCAGCGGCTCCGGCGCGCCGAGCGCACCAACTTCGCACGCCCCCGAGATGAGCGAAGCGGTCTTCGCCTTGATGAGGAGATCATACTGCTCTTCGGAAAACGCCAGCGGATCATGCGCCAGGAGCTGACGCATCTCGCCGATGGTCATGTCGTTGGTGACTCGCGCCAGAATCGCCAGCGCGCGCAGGTCGCCGAAGCGCACCAGTTCGACCACGGCGCGCGAGTAGAGAAAGTCGCCCATGATCACCGACACCTGGTGCGAGAACAGCGCGTTGATCGTCGGCATGCCGCGGCGGAGGACCGAATGATCGACGGCGTCGTCGTGCACCAGCGTGGCCAGGTGAATCAACTCGATCACCGCCGCGAGCGTCGCGGCGTGCGGCGTCGGGCCACCGGTCACCTCGTCGGCGAGCAGCACCAGCGTCGGGCGGAACATCTTGCCGCGCATCCGGAGCAGGTGCTGATTCACGTCGCTGATGAGCGGGAAATCAGCCTCGATCATCCGGCGCATCTCGGTTTCGACTTGCCCCAGGCGCGGCTCGATCGCCGCCTGCACATCGGCGAGCGACAACGGGCCGACCTGCTGCAGGGTCATGCGCCGGTACTCCCGGTCAGCTGGCCGAGGCGATCGCCCGCGTCGCGGAATCCGATATCCACCGCGATGATGCGCTGGTAGTAGTCGCGGGCTTCCGCCGGCTTGCTTTGCGCTTCGAGCGCTCGCCCGAGCCAGTACAGCACGCCGATCTTCTCCGCATCGCCCTCGGCGCTGTTCTCGACACTGCGCAGCACCGTCTCGGCTACCGCGGGGCGTCCCTGATCGAAGAACACTTCACCCAGTGCCTCGGAGGTGCGCAAGCGCACTTCGGGTGCCCGCAGCGCCTTCTGGAACTCGCTGATCGCCTCGTCGAGGAGACCCATCTCCTTGAACGCGATGCCGAGGTCGTAGTGCGCCTGGTGGTCCTCGATCGGCAGGTTCTGATCGAGGGCTCGCTTGAATTCCGCCAGCGCGTCCCGGAAAGTCTCGTCCTCGTCCGGGGCAACGTCCGGTGTCTCGGTGCGCATGCGCGTCGAACGCGGATGGTCGTCGATCAGCATGGCGCCGAGATCGACAAACCCAGACGATTCGTCCCCGCCCTTGGTCTCGGGAGCCATGGCGCGGAGTGCCGCGCGCGCCCGGGCATGGCCGTCGTCCAGTTCGAGGATCCGGCGATACACCGCGACGGCCTTGTCGGATGATCCCTGACGAACCAG
This sequence comes from Gemmatimonadales bacterium, assembly GCA_050732955.1. Classification (GTDB taxonomy): domain Bacteria; phylum Gemmatimonadota; class Gemmatimonadetes; order Gemmatimonadales; family GWC2-71-9; genus Palsa-1233. The sequence goes on from JBOHRY010000356.1 coordinate 14,482, forward strand.
CGCGTCACCCAGATCGGCGTAGGCCTCGCAAAGCTTGGTGGAATCGCGCATCCGGGCCGCGACTTCGACGCGCGCCTGGTGCCGCCCGATCGCATTCGGCTCGGCCTGGATGAGTTCGGTCGCTACCTGGTGCGCGTGCAGCCATTCACCCTGATCCTGATACAGCGCCAGCGAACGTTCGAGACCAGCGATTCCGCCGGCCCGGTCGCCGTGCTCGAGCAACGCGTGCGCCGTGACCCGCTGGCCGAGCGGATCGTCGAGGGCGGCCGGTGGCGGCTCTGCGGGCCTGGCCGCCGGCGCAGCCTCCGTCTGAATGAACGGAAGATCGCCGCCGATGGTGACGTTCGTGTCCGCGCCGTCGTCATCGGCAACGCCAGAAGTCTCGAATCCGGCGGGGCGGTCAACCGACGGAGCGCTGGTCATTGCGGGAACGCTCGCTGAGTTGAGGCCGCTCAATCGTTCGGGCGTCGCCGCTTCGCGGGATATCTGCTCGACGCCGACCAGACCTTCGACCGTTCCCGATCGGGAAGTGGATGCGTCGCTGGGCACGGGCGCGGCATCCATGGTTGGCTCGAAGCCGGCCACCGGTCGCTGGTCGGCGACGGCCAACGCCTCCGGCTCGACCCCGACGTCGGTCGCCAGCGAGGGTGGTTCCGGCGCCTGCTCGAGTTCGAGCGGAGCCGTATCGAGAAAGACCAGGCCGCGGCCGGTTTCGCCGCCAGCAGCGGTCCCGGCGTCGGCCGCTTCGCTTGCCGGCGTCTCCCGACCAAGTAGCTGGTTGATCAGTGCATCGAGATCGCGCCATCCGGGAAATTCATGACCCAGCTTCTCGACGGCTTCCCTCGCCGCGTCCAGATGCCCCGTTGCGGTTGTCCGTTCGATGTAGATCTGCAGGTTGCGGCGCACATCGTAGAGGACGCGCTTGCGAGCCTCCAGACGAGCCAGCTCGAGGTAGGTGTGCAGACGTCCCGGATTGACGCGCAGAATCTTGCCACCCAGGGCGATCGCCGAGTTCAGGAACCCGAGATCACCATAGCGGACGACCGCCTGTTCCCACGCCTCGCAAGCCGCGACGTCGTCGCCCGACTTGTGGGCCAGATCTCCGATCCGGTTGTACAGCGACGGATCGCCACCGTCCGACCCGCTCTCGCCGTCCCGGAGTGCCTGCCGGTACAGCTCGATCGCCGCCCCCCATTCCTCGCGCTGTTCATGCTGGAGCGCTGCGACTTTGAGCTTCTGCAGCGTCATGAGGGACCGGTCGGGTAAAAGGGGCGCAAGTGCCGATGTGACTGGGATTTGAAGTGTAGAGGGGCGCCCTGCCGGAGGCTAGTGGCACCCCCGTCAGGGGGTCAGAGGTGTCTGTTGGAGTGTCGTCTGATTGTAGTCGAACTTGATGTCCGGCAGGTTGATCAGGAACACGCTGAAATACAGCGCAAAATTGCCGTTCACGTTCTTGACGAAATTGAAGCTGGCGCGCCAGTCATGCAGGTCGCGCTGCAGCTGGATCTGGGTCTGCTGAAAGGAGCCATGCGTGATGTCGTATTGCGTCTGCCAGGAGACCGTCCAGAAAGCAGTCGGCGAGAACGACATCGTGAGGCCGAGGCTGCTCTGCGGCTCCGGCGGAACGAACGGAATCAGGGGAAGCGACCCGATCGGGTTGAGCGCCCCCCCGAAGCTCCCGATGGAATCGGCCAGGACCGGCTGCGCCGTCGGCCCGATCGCACGCAGCCGTGTCAGCTGATAGGTGATGTTGGCGTTGAACCCCCGCGCCACCAGCGGTTGGACCCCGATGCCGCCGCCCGATCGCAATAGCGGCAGCGCCGTCGCCGCCGCCACCGGCACCACGGCAGCCGGCCCCTTGGCAGTCACCGTGTCATGGTGAACGAGACCCAGGAATCCGGCGATGGTGCGAAAGGTGTGGCCGGTAAGCGAAAACTGGGCCTGCACGTTGGAGAGGAACGGCGAGAACTTGGCGGTGTCGGTTCCCACCTGACCCTGCCAGAGATCGTGCGTCATCGAAAGCGTAAAGCCCTGCAACAGATCGCTCGTGAACGAGTTGGTCAGCACGCCCGTGGTCCAGCCGGTACGGCCGGGGAGCTTGGCCTGTTCGAAGTCGTAGGAGATCGCCGACGTGGTGACGCTGAAGATTTGCTTCTTGGGAAGGTTCTGCAGGTGAATCGGATCGGTGTTGGTATCCCCCGCCGGCACTCGCACCTTGCCGACAAAACTCTGATGCAGCGAAACGCTGGCATTCATCTTGGCGGGGACGTTCACGTCGGTCACCCCGCCCGACGCGCCGAGCGCGTCGGCGTACTGCTGGGAGACTGACGCTGCCGGCGACCAGTTGAGTGTGAACGACGGTGCGAACTCGAAGCGAAGGCGCTGGTACGGGCCGAGCCCGTGATTGATGAATCCGAAGAAACTCGGCACCGACGCGAGCCCGAACGCAAGCTTCTTCCCCTGCGCGACCCAGCTTCCATTGCTCCCCGGTGTACGGATCAGGAAGGGCCCGTTCTCGATGACATTGGTGATGCCCACCGATGGCGTCACCTTCCACGTGCTGCGAAAGAGCGATGGCAGGGCGACCGAGGTTGTCCAGTCGAAGCGGGTATCGAAATCGCCGTTCCGCTCCGTGGACACGTTGATCGAGTCATTGGGGTCACTGGTGGCGGTGTTGGGCACGCGCTTGAGCACCGTGACCGGCCCGACGATTTGCCTGTCCTGGTACTGCACGCTGTTGGACCACGTCAACCCGAAGAGATCGAGCGGCGTGTTGAGCGTCACCACGCTCAGGCGTGTATGACCGGTGGAGTGCGATGTATCGACACCCCCAGCCGTGAGGATCTGGCCCACGAGCGGTGTGCCGAATGCCAGGTCATTGTGAGCGCTGAACGTCGGTGACCAGGTAATGTGCCGGCCCAGCGCCAGCGGGGTCGGCGAGATGTTCAACGTCGGGAGCGACATCGTGCCGCTGCCGTCGATCAGGCTCTGGTTGCGCGTACCGCCGATGCTCACCTGCCCCCACCAGAAGCGCTTCTGCAGCGAGAGTCCGCTCTGGACGCCGCGCGTCGAGACCGTCGGGTCGATGGTGTTGTTCTGCAGCACCGATCCGCTCGATGCGTAGTTGAAGTTCAACGCGATCGACGTGGTGACATTGAAGTTCTGGTTGTGCTGCCAGCTGATCGTCTTGGTGGTGAGCCCGTTGGTCTGGATCAGGTCGCCGACGGTAATGCTGCCGCTGACGAATCGATCGAGCCAGCGGTATTCGAACTGGCCGCGGTACGTGGTGTTCCGGTTGGCGTACCAGTCGAGGCTCGCGGTGGCGTCGATGTACGGGTTGGGCGCCCAGTAATAGCCGACATTGGTGAATTGCCGGTTGTAATTGCGGTTGGTGCGAACGATATCGTTGAAGCCGAACCGCGGGATCAGGATCCCCGACGCACGGCCGTTCTTGGTGTCCTGGAATATGAACGGCAGCCATGCCACGGGAACGTCGCGCACATACAGCACCGCCGGACGCGCCACCATCACGGACTGCGACACCCACTTCATCTGACCGGTCACGAAGTGGTAGTGCGGATCGGGAAGGTCGCAGCTGGTGAATTCGGTGTGAGCCGCGTAGAGCCGTTTGGCGCTGGAGTCGACCGCCAGGTTCCCGCGGATGAACCAGTTGGCGCCGAGCTCGTTGAACGATGTGAAGGCCTCGCCGATCATGCCGCGTTCGCTGCAGGTGTTGAACTGCATCGTCACCCCGATCATCGCCGATTTCCCCGGCTCGAACATTCGCGGCGCGCCCTCCGCCGAGGCGAGGCAGCGTAGATCATCGTAGCGGATCCGGTCGGCCTCGAGGATCCGCTCGTCACGGTCAGTCGCCGCGTCTCCGCTCAGCAGAATGCGCTGCGAATCGACGTCGAACGTGGCCGAGTCCGCCACGTATCGCGTCGCGGCAAAGCCTTCGCGATACAGCAGCTCCAGCATGATCGAGTCCGGCAACGGAAAGACCCGGGACGGTTTCGACGGAATGCCGAGGCGCTTGGCGGTGGAGGAGTCGATCGTGTGCACGCCCAGCCCGGTCACCCCGCGAAGGCCGGTGTCCGCCGGCACGCCCGGCTGCTGCGGCAACGGCGCCGGCACCTGGGCTGGCATGCGGTGCGGCGCGATTGCGGCCAGTACTACCGCTCCGGCAATCGCACCTCGCTTGATCGCGCGCAGATTTCGCCTCTCGATCAGCCATGCCCCGAAGACGCCGACCTCGTACAGCAGCAGCAGTGGAATCGTGAACAGAATCATCGAGACGACTTCGGGAGTGGGCGAGAGAAACGCGCCACCGACGAAGGAGAGAAAGAAGGCGTATCGGCGCAGCTTCTTGTACATGCGGTATGGCACGACCCCGAGCGCCGCCAGCAGGACCATGACCAGCGGGAGCTCAGCCGACACACCCATGGCCAGCAGCACGTGGATCACCAACGAGACGTACGAGTCATAGGTGATCTGCGTGTTGAACGAACCGAGGTCGAACTGGATGAACCACTTGACCGTCGGAGGAACCACCCAGATCCAGCCGATCGCTGCTCCGGCCAGAAAGAGCAGGAGCCCCACGCCCAGCGCCGGGAGGAGCGCGCGCTTCTCGCGCGGCGTCAACGCGGGAGCGAGGAAGATCCAGAGCTGATAGATCACCCACGGCGAGGACAGCACCAGGCCGGCCACGATGGCCAGCTTGAAGTTGAGCATGAATGGATCGAGAAGCGACGTCACCATCAGCTTGCCGCCGGCGACGTACGGCTTGATCGGGGCCTCGATGACCCGGATCAGCTCGAAATGCCGGGTGAGCCACCAGCCGACGCCGAGACCCGCCATGACGCCGGCGAGCGCCAGCAGTATGCGCTTCCGAAGCTCCTCGAGGTGATCGAGGAACGGCATCTCGCCGGCAGGATTGGACATGGGCCGGCGAGAGGCTCTAGGGGTTTTCGCGCAGGCGCTGCCGCGCCAGGTCGACTTCGTCGGATGAAGGGTACTTGTCGACGATCTGCTGGAAGAACGCTCGGGCGGCCGCGGTGTTCTGGGCTCGCAACTCCAGCATGCCCAGCTTGTACAGCGCAGTCGGCGCGCGCGGCGAGTCGGGGTACGTCTTCCAGGTACGGGTGTAGTACACCCGCGCCGAGTCGGGCTCGGCCGGATCGAACGAACGCCCCATCATGAACACCGCTTCGGGCACTTGCGGCGACGTCGGATATGACTGCAACAGGGTTTGCAGCGCCACCCGCGCCGAGGTCGGCGCGGACCGATCCATGTAGTCGGACGCCTGGGTAAGCAGCACGTCGGGCTGCGGAATCTGGACCTGCCCCGCGGCATGCGACGTGTCGCCCGCTGCGGGCGTGGTACTTACGGGCGGCGCGGACGTGACGGCGGTCTCGATCTGTGCACCGAGGCGCCGGACATTCGACTGCGTGTTATTGGCCACGCTGGCAACCTGATAGAGATGCTGTTGCAGGTTGTCGAAGTTGGCCGCATCCTCGCGGCTCACCCGCTGAATATTGTCGTTGAGCTGGCCGACCAGCTGATAGATCGAGTCCAGGCTGCGGCGAAGCGTCCCCTCGACACGAGCCATCTCAGACGCCCGCGCCGAGTCGGCGCGGGCATGATCGCGGTCGAGGATCGCAACCTGGGTCTCGACGCGCCGGACCTGGCCGGGCGTGGCGCACGCCGCCACACCGGCCAGGAGGACCGCGGAACCGAAGGCACGCATCAGGGCGCTCTCAGGCTCTGACTGCCGGCGATAATGTCGAACTCATCGCGCCGGTTCTGTGCCCAGGCAGCTTCATCGTGGCCGGGGTCGATTGGCACTTCGCGGCCCAGTGAAGCCACATCGATGCGGGAGGCGTCGATCCCGAGCTGCACGAGGTAGGTCTTCGCGGCTGTTGCGCGGCGCATGCCGAGGGCGATGTTGTACTGGTCGGAACCACGCTCGTCACAGTGACCGGTGATCCGGATCCGCAGCGCGGTGAATTGCTTGAGCAGCGCGCCCTTGGTGTCGAGCTTCTGCGTGTCGTCCGGCTTGATGTCCGACTTGTCGTAGTCGAAGTGAATCCGGTCGCTCATCGTTGCGACGCGACCAGCGGCGGTCGCATCGAGGTTGGATCCACCGGTGCTCGGCGGCGGCGGTGGCGGGGGCGCCATCGGGGGCGGGGGCGGCGCGGGAGGCGCCGCGGCCGACACCACCGGAGTCGGATTGGTCTCCGGCTTCTTATGATGGCAGGCCGTGACGACCAAGGTCATCCCGACAGATATGGCGACGAGCGAACGCCGATTCATTGCAGCCTCCACTTAGGGGTTGGTTCCAAAAGACCGCGACCACGCTGGGTACTGTGCGCCGCCGGGCGTGGCGATTTGCCGGAAGGCGCTCGATTCCGTGTCGACGATCCACAATTGCTCGCGGCCGCCGGCCCGGGTGGACTTGAAGACGATGTGACGGGAATCCGGGGCCCAACTGGGATCGTCGTTGCGGCCCGTCGAGGTCAGCTGCCGGACCTGACCGCCGCCGATCGACCAGATGTACAACTGCCGGCCACCCGAAGGCGTGTCGCGATCGAAGACCAGCTGCGAGCCGTCGGGCGACCACGCCGGGGAGTAGGTCGGGAGCGGCCTGCCGCCAGGCTCGAAGTCCGACGGCACCAGTTGAATTATTCAGTTCCCGTCATCGTCCATCACATAGATCTCCGGCGTGCCCGTGCGATTCGACACGTACGCAATGCGGTGACCGTCCGGAGAATAGGTAGGCGACACATTATCCGCAAACCGACCGTCG
>JBOHRY010000357.1:0-7271 GCA_050732955.1 Gemmatimonadales bacterium
GCCAGCATGAACGTGTTGATCAGGATGTTGCTGCGCCGGCAGGCGGCGACTTCCGCAAACGTCGCCTTGAGGATGGCGGGATCGAGGCCCGCGGAATTCACATAGATCCGGCCATTGGGAAGGGTCAGCGCCGACGGCTTCCCGTCGGTGATCATGATGATCTGCTTCATGTCCTTGCGCTGGCCGGCGAGGATCCGGCGTGCCAGTGCGAGTCCTTCGGCAGTGTTGGTGTGATATGGCCCCACCTTCACGTTGGCGAGCGCTGCCACCGGAATCTCCTCGGCGGTGTCGTGAAAGAGCACCACGCGCAGCGAATCACCGGGATACTGGGTCCGGATCAGGTGCGTCAGCGCGAGCGCGACCTTCTTGGCGGGCGTGAAGCGGTCCTCGCCGTAGAGGATCATCGAGTGCGAACAGTCGAGCATCAGCACGGTTGCCGCGGAGGAGCGGTACTCGGACTGCACCACCATGAGATCCTGGTAGTCGAGGTCGATCGGCACGCCGAGTCCGTGGCGGGCGATGGCGCTCTTGAGTGTCGCGGGGACGTCGAGGTTGAGGACGTCGCCGAACTGGAATTGCCGGCTGGCGGCTTCGGCCTCGTTGCTGGTGTCGAGGTGCGACGTCTCGTGCGCGCCGACCGCTGACTTGCCGAGCGCGCCCAGGAGTTCCTTCAAGGTCTTGTACCCGAGGAAGTCCGCGCCCTTCTCGCTCAAGTCGAAGTGGACGGTACGTGCGGCGTCGCGCTCCTGGCCACCGGCGGTCTGTTGCGAGGGGTGCACCGACTGGGGCTTCGCGTCGAGCTTGAGAAAGCCCTCGTCCACCAGACGCTGCACGATCCGGTCGAGCAGGTCGGCGAGCGCGCGCAGCGTTTCGGCGTCCTTCTCCTCGTTACCGGTCGATTCGCCGCGCAGCGCCTTGAGCATGTCGGGCGTGAGCTGGCCCGAGTCCATCAGCGCCTGCAGGATGGCCTGGCGCAGGTCGTCGAGCGATCGGCCGGCGTCGGGATCCGGCGGTTCGCCCCACCATGGGTTGCCGGCGAAGCCCGACTGCAGCAGGAAGTCGCCCAGCTGATCGAGCAGCGCCTGCAGGTTGACCTGATCGGCCATCCCGGCGACGTACTTGGAGTAAGTCGTGAACCGCATGACTCTGATGGTAGTGCGGTGCGCGTTACCTTGCCACCCTGATGCTCAATCCCTTCCCGCTGGTCCGGCAATCCGCGCGGGACATGGGCGCGGCAGCGATCAACGGTCCGCTGCGCGCCCTGCGCCACGCCGACTTCCAGCGGTTCCTGGCCGGCCAGGGAATCTCCCTGATCGGGACGTGGATGCAGTCGATTGCCGAGGCGTGGCTGGTGTTCTCATTGACGCATTCGGCTTTCGCGGTAGGTCTTACCGCGACACTGGCGACGCTGCCGATCTTCTGTCTCACGCTTTACGGTGGTGTCGTCGCCGATCGGGTGGACAAACGGCGCTTCGTCATGATGCTGCAGACGATCATGCTGCTCGAAGCGAGCACGATGGCGGTGCTGACGCTGACGCATCACATCACCGTGCACCTGATCTGGGGCCTCGCGGTGATCTTCGGCTTCGCCACCGCGTTCGAAGTTCCGGCCCGGCAGGCGTTCATCGTGGAGCTGGTTCCGGCCGACGACTTGGTGTCGGCGGCGGCGATCAATTCGACGACGTACAATCTGGCGCGCGTCGTCGGGCCTGCGATCGCCGGCGTGCTGGTGGCCGCGGCCGGTCCGGGTGCCGCGTTCGCGGTCAACGCGCTGAGCTACGTCGCCGTGCTGATCGGATTGTCACGCATCGAGAAGGTGCACGTGCCGAGCGTGTCGCGTGAGCGCCCGTCGATCTTCACCGGATTGCGGTTCATCGCCTCGCGGCCGGTGCTGGCCGGACTGGCGTGGCAGATGGTGCTGCTCACGGTCTTCTCCGGGAGCTTCATTCCGATTCTCGCCGTGTACGCCAGCGAGGTGCTGGGCGTGGGCGCCACGGGATACGGGATGCTGACGTCGGCGGTGGGCGTGGGTGCCGCGATCGGTGCGATCGGGATCGGCGGAATGGGCGGTCGATTCACCCGGGCCCGTGTTGCCGTTGTCGCGGCGGCGGCGCTCGCGGTGGCCGTGATCCTGCTGGCACTGGCACGCGAGCTCGCCCTGGCGCTGGCGATCCTCGCCTGCGCGGGTGCGGCGATGGCGAGCCAGGGGATCGTGACGGCCACCAGCCTGCAACTCGAGGCGCCGCCCGAACTGCGCGGCCGCGTGATGGCGGTCTACTCGTTCGTGGTGCTGGGCATGGCCCCGCTTGGCGCGTTCCAGGCCGGGTTCGTGGCCGAGCATCTCGGCGCGCCGGCGAGCATCGCGATCAGCGGCGGCGTCTGCCTCATCGGCACGGCGATCCTGCGGCGGCGACTCTGGTCTGGCGGGGAGGTGTAATGCTGATCACCATATCGCGGGAATACGGCGCGGGCGGTTCGTCGGTGGCGCACCTCGTCGCCGAGCGATTGGGCTGGCGGCTGGTGGACAACCAGCTGGTCGAAGAGATCGCGCGGCGCGCCGGCCTCACCACCGCCCAGGCTGAGGAGCGTGTCGAGCGTGGGCCCACGTTCATCGAGCGGCTGGCGCGGGCGTTCGCGCGCTCGAGCCCCGAGGCGCTCGCGCCGACGGCGGCGACGCCTCCTGAAACCGAAGAAGCGCGACTCAAGCAGATCACCGAACAGGTAGTGTCTGACGCGGCGGGCGATCATGCGGTCCTGGTGGGACGCGCGGCGAGTGCGGTGATCGGCCGTCGCGCCGACGCGCTGCACGTGAAGCTGGTCGGGAGTCTCGAGTATCGAACGCAGATCGTCGCCGATCGCCTCGGAATTCCGTTCGAGGCGGCCGCGCGCCGGGTGCGCGACGAGGATGCGCACCGTGCCGAATACCATCGCCGCTGGTATCAACGCGACTGGGCCGATCCGCACCACTATCATCTCGTCGTGAATGGCGGCTGGCTCGGACTCGAGACTGCCGCCGACCTGATCGTCGCGCTGGTGAAGCTCCGGCAATGAAGCTCGCGGGTCAGGCCAGCTCGCCGTCGCTCCCGTAGCTCTTGCGACGCGGCTTGGCGCGCTGCCAGCCGTACTCCTCGCTCCGGCTGATGCGCTGCTCGGCGACGAGGGCCTCGAGCACCAATTCGGCTGCCGCGACCGCGAGGTCGCGATCCGCCGGTTTGGCGAGTCCGGACTGATACACCAGCGGGAGAAGACCGGGGATCACATTGAAGGCCCGCCAACATGTTTCAGACCGTTCCTCGACGCCCACCTTGAGGGCACCGCCCTGGTCGAACCAGGACACCACCTCTTCGACGTCGGCCGCGGGGGCCCGATCGGAGAACACGGCTCCCGCGGCCCGGCGGATCAGTTCGCGGGCGACGGCGTCGCCGCCCTGGAGTTCGCCTTCGTACTCCAGCTCGATCTTGCCAGTGACCGCGGGGAGGCCGGCGTAGACATCGACGACTCGAACAACGATGCCCGGCGCTCCAGTGGCGAGTGCGCGGCGCTCGGCGTTACTCGCCGCGATCTCCAGCAGCGAGATCGGCAGCCGCTGGCTCACGCCTGATCGCTTGTCAACGCGTTTGTCGCGACGCGCTTCGAAGGCAACGTGTTCGACCAGTTCGGCGATGAAATCGGGGATGCGTACGTCGACATCGCCGCGATGGATCCACGCCTCCTGCGTCGTGACCGCGACGCCCAGTTCCACGGTGCGCGGATAGTGGGTGCGAATCTCCGATCCGATCCGGTCCTTGAGCGGAGTGATGATCTTGCCGCGCGCGGTGTAGTCGTCGGGATTGGCGGTGAAGACGAGCAGCAGGTCGAGCGGGAGGCGCACCGGATATCCCTTGATCTGGACATCGCCTTCCTGCATGATATTGAAGAGTCCGACCTGGATCTTGCCGGAGAGGTCGGGGAGCTCGTTGATCGCGAAGATCCCGCGGTTGGCGCGCGGCAGCAGGCCGAAGTGCATGGTCAGCTCGTCGCCCAGCAAATGCCCGCCCCGCGCGGCTTTGATCGGATCGAGGTCGCCGATCATGTCGGCGATGGTGACGTCGGGCGTGGCAAGTTTCTCGACGTAGCGTTGTTCACGCGTGGCCCACGCGATCGGTGTCGCACCGCCGCACTCGGCGATGCGATCGCGCGCGTATTTCGAGATCGGCGCGAACGGATCATCGTTGATTTCGCTGCCGGCGACCACCGGGATGACCTCGTCGAGAAACGCGACCAGTCCGCGGAGCAACCGCGTCTTGGCCTGGCCACGCGTGCCGAGGAGGATGAAGTCATGACGCGCGAGGAGGGCGTTGACGAGCTCGGGCTCGATGGTATCCTCGAAGCCGAGGATTCCGGGGAAGAGCGGATCGCCGGTGGCGAGACGTTGCATGAGATTGGCGCGCAACTCGTCTCGCACCGAACGTCCGCGGAGGGGCGCGTCTCCCCAGGGACTCTGTTCGAGTTCGGCGAGGGTCCGCGGTCGTGCCGTCATGAAGCTCTCCAGGAAGCGCGCGCCACCGTCATCCATCGACGCGCGAAAGACGATTTGCTGGCGCGGGTGACGCACCCGGAAGCTAGCCGGCCCCGGGGGGAATGCCGGAAGTTACGGCGCCAACGCGGGTTAGGTGCTTGACAGACCGCGCCCTATGCCTAACTTGTTCCCCGGTGCACTGGGCGACAGCGGCCGATACGCGGTACCGGCCTCGGTGACCAACGTCATCAACGAAAGGGAGAGGCGATGCGGAAGTTCCTGATGGCTGCGGCCCTGCTGGCCGTCGCGGCATGTGGCGAGAAGAAAGCCACAACCACCGATACGACGGCGATGGCCGCACCAGTGGCTCCGCCGGCAATGTCGGCGATGGATTCGATGAAGGCTGACACCATGCGGAAGGATTCGATTCGCAGGGCCGATTCGATCAAGGCCGCCGATTCGATGAAGAACGCGCCGCCCAAGAAGCCGTAAGCTGCGTCGTTCGCCGATTGCACCCTGACGCCCCGGGCCGCTCGCTCGGGGCGTCGTGTATTCAGGCTACAGCCAGCTCACCCAGGTCGAACGGCGGTTCTACCACCACACCCTCGCTCTCGCCCGCTCGCACCATGTCGCCGATAGCGATTTCGTGCCGGATCATGGCAAGCGCCACGCTCCGGTCTCCGATTCGCGCCGTGGTTCGCAGCGTGCCGACGACCTTGGCACCATCGCCGAGAGCGGTGTCGGTGGGCTGATCACCCGGTGCCCAGCACACCCCGCGGAGCACCCGGTTGGCATGACCGCGAAAGTGCAGGCGGGCGACGGTTTCCTGACCGGTGTAGCATCCCTTGTCGTACCGCACGCCTCCCAGTTCGTCGAAGCGCACTTCCTGCGGGAGGGTGCGCTCGTCGATTTCCCGCCACAGCGTCGGCCAACCGAGCAACAGCTTCGCCAGATCGGCGTACCATCCGGGTGCGGCCTTCCCGGGGAGCTCCGCGCGGTGCTCGGTTTCCGGTGATGGGTGGCTGAGCAGCAGCGATGTAAACGGGGCCAGGTGATGCGGGGTGAAGAGGTCCGCGTCAGGAATGACGGATGGGTTGCCGCCGCAAATCCAGTGCACCCGGGTATCCGCGGTCCGATCGGTCACCTTGGCGAGGCGCGGCGGGATCGTCCGGGCAAAGAGCTGCTGCACTGTCTCCCGCGTCGCGGCCGGTACCAGCACCCAGGCCTGAGACGCATCGCGCAGCACCCACGCGTCGGTGATGATCATCCCCTTGGGTGTGAGGAATGCGCCCCACGTCGCGGTGCGGTTCGCGGGTTTCACGACATCGTTGGTGAGCAGTCCCTGCAGGCAGTCGAGGACGCCGGGTCCCTCCAACGCAAAGACCGCGTCATCGACCGGTACGACGTGGCGCGCGTTGCGGAACGCGATCAGCTCGGGTTCGGAGAGGGTGATAAACGGCGGCAGCGCCGGCATGTCCGGAAGATACCGGGGCGCGGCGGTGGACGTGAGATGAGCGAACGCCGCTCAGGCCGCCCGGAACTCTCCCAGGAACTTCACTTCGGGACACGAACGCAGTTTGGCGAACGCCCGCTCGCGGAGCTGGCGGATGCGTTCGCGCGTCACGCCAAGCGCGGTGCCGATCTCTTCCAGCGTGCGCGCATCCTCTGTAGGATCGAGCCCGTAATAGAGCGACAGTATCCGGCGCTCGCGTGGCGTGAGGTACTGGCGGAAGAGACGGTCGATGAAGTCCTTGCGCAGCGACATGTCGGTATAACTCTCGATGTCGTTGCCTTCGCCGAGGGGAAGGCGCTCTCCCAGCGTGGCGGCGCGTGCGTCGCTGGATTCCACCGGAGCGTCGAGCGACACCTCGGTGACGAAGAGCCGCTTGGCATCGCGGACCTCTTGCAGCGGCAGCGACAGTGCCGTGGACAGCTCGTCGTCGCTGGGGGCGCGTCCGAGTTCCTGGGCGAGGAGTCCCTGCGCCTTCGCGAAGCGAACGACCGCAGTGTTCTGGTTGAGTGGGAAGCGCACCGATCGCGTCTGCTCGGCCAGCGCCTTGAGCACCGCTTGCCGGACCCACCACACTGCATAGGAGATGAACTTGACGCCGCGCTCCGGGTCGAACTTCCGGACCGCTCGCAGCAGTCCCTCGTTGCCGATCGCCACCAGGTCGCCGAGATCGAGGCCGTGACCCTGATAGCGCTTCACGAAGGCGATCACGAAGCGGAGGTTGGCCGTGACGAGCCGCTCGGCGGCGTCAGGATCGCCGGCACGGGCGCGTCGGGCGAGGGCCCGCTCCTCCTCGACGCTCCCGATCATTGGAAGGTCCTTGATGTCGCGCAGGTACTGCTCGAACGATTCGGCGGCGCTCAATGGAACGGCGCGCACACGCGCTGGCACAGTGCGGCTACGACGGGGCATCAGGGGCCCACTCTGCGGCTGAATTGTCTTGGGAGAGAATGCGAGTTACCTGCTCAAGATGGCAGATGCGGACGGCTTGTCAAGAGGACCTAAATGTAAACATTGCAACAAGTTACAGTCTAATAACTTGGCGATTCGCTGCACATCATCCACACCGGGAAATCCACATCGATGTGCAGGGATCCTACAACCACAACAGGAGAGTAGTGTTACGTATATGCCACACTGTAAAGCAATGTTGGAAACAGCGAGAAGGGAGCATGGAAAAGAAAGAAGTTCTCGCTTCTCTCAGAGCAGTGCTGCTACCATCGCCAGGTCCAGTGGATGTGTCCAGCTTTCTTCGTCTCGCGC
>JBOHRY010000358.1:0-4697 GCA_050732955.1 Gemmatimonadales bacterium
TGTCCGCCGCCTTCCTTGACCGGTCGAAGTCCGCCGGCAAAGGTGTGCAGGTTGAGCACTGGAACCTTGATCGGCGTGATCCAGAGATCCCGGTAGGCGCCCCCCAGGAGAGAGCGATGAAATCCGCTGGCAGCATAGTGTGGCCCGGCCGCGATCATCACGCTGTCGGATGACGCGGCGGACGGTGGTGTTCCGGGCCGCTGCGCGATGGCGAGAGTCGGCAGCAACAACATCGGCGCCATGGACCACGCCATGCAGCGGCCGGCTCGAATTCGAATCTGCGACATGGGTTACCTCGTCCACCGATAGAGCGTGAGGAGCGCGGGGCCGCCGTGCGCCTCGTCGCTGATCATCAGGATGCTGTCGCGCGTGATCGCCACACCTTCGGCCTGGGCGTGTCCCGGAGGCAGCGGCCGTGAAAACACCAACGCTCCGGTTGGCGTGATCTCGAAGAGGGCCTGTTCCCGGGCTGCGACGAGCACGTAATTTCCGGTGAACGGATCGATGGTGAGGTCCGACGGATGCAGCTCGGACCAGTCATTGGAGCCGATGATCGCGGCGCGCGACACGGCGAGGTGACTGGGGGCCGGGCTCGCAGCCGAGTCGTCGGTCGCGACCGGCCAGCGGAAGATGACCAGCGAATCCTTCAGCGCCTTCGCGTGGGCGTGCTTGCATGCCAGCAGCAGCACCTTGGCCGACGGATCGTACGCCATTCCCTCGAACTCGCACTGGTCGCCGAGTCCGGTGTCCTGGCGCACGTACGGCACGCTGGCACCATCGCGTCCTTCGGCAAAGCGATAGAGGACGCCGTCACTCGTCAGCAGGATGATGCTGTCGCCCATTGTGGTGATGGCTTCGAAATCGCCGTGTACGGTTGGATTGCCCACCATGAATCGCTTGACGACGGCGCCGCGACGGTAGTCGAGTTGGACGACGATGCCGCGGCTGTCGTTGTGCGCCAGCAGGCGTCCATCGGAAGTGAGCGCCAATCCGGAAATTTCCTGCAGCGGGTCGGCGACGTCCCACTGGGCCAGGGGCGCGTTGGCGTCGGAATCGGGGTGCGCCAGTCGCTGTGCGAGTCGTGTACCACGCTCCGCCAGGAGTGCGCTGTCAGGCTGGCCGTTCGGCCGGGACTCCGGACCGCACCCGGCGGCCGTCGCCGCCAGCGCAGTCAGTGCCAGCAGCGCGATCGAGCTCATTGTCCCTCGCCACGTTCGTGCGCCACCGCGTCACCGATCTCCATATCCGCCTGGATGATCCGCTCGCCGGCACTCTGCCGGATCGCCGTGAGCAGCTGATCGCGAGTGACACTCTTGCGGACGCCCACCAGATAGTAGAGTTCCGAGGGCTTCCCTTCGTTGGTGACGACTTCGTCGAGCCGCCAGCGGCGGGCGAGCGAATCGAGCACCGATTCGACGCGCGTCTGCGCCTCGCTCAGCGTGTCCGTGGTAACCGACAGGATCGCGTTGAACCGCGGCTTCTTCTTGGTCGGGCCGAGAATCTTGCGCACGCGATTGAAGCGCTTGGCCAGCGTCGCGGCCTTCTTGGGCGAGAGGGCCAGGACGAGGTCGCGGTCGGGGACCGGTCCTTCGCCCACCTTGTTGTCCGCCAGATCTCCCAGCGGCTCGGCCCACTGCGACGCCGCGGTCGGCTCCAGCACATTGCGACCGAAATCGTACCGCCACGCCAGCAGCACCACGAAGTTGAATACCAGCGACAACACCGCCGCCACCGTCAGCGATTGCACGCCGGCCGCCAGTCCCACACCGATGCCGAGCAGGATGTACACCGTGTCGCGCACATCGCGCATGACGGTACGGAACCGCATTCCGGCGACGATGCCGCTGAGGCTGAACGCCAAGGCCAGGCTGGCGCGAACCACCAGGACGATGCCGGCCACCACCAGCGGCATGATGATGAGCGTCTGCGCGATGTGCTGACTGGAATCACGCGTGCGCCGCGCGGACATGTAGACCCAGCTGACCGGAAGCATGAGCGCGAGAGTGCTCAGCATTACGAGCACCGTGGTGAGCATGAGGTCGAGTCGCGACTGCGCGGTGACTTCTACGAGCTTGCCCTTGCCGCCCTCGAGCGCGTCCTGAAGCACCGCCGAACCGGTGATCGCCTGAACGTGCTCGCCGGACAGCAGGCGATCGAAGTACGGCACGAAATGGAAAAGCACCGCGACCAGGATCGCGAGGACCACGTAATACCCAAGCAGCCGCCGCAGCGGTCGCTCCGAGCCCAGCGTCAGCAGGTCGCTCAGCCGCTGGAACGAATTCATCAGTATGCCTCTCTCGAGGCCAGAATCGTGAGTCGAGCTATCATGCGTTCAGGTGGTTCGGAAACGCGCGCCGGCCGGACCGGCAAGCGGGAGGGGAAGGGGGACCGCGCGTTTCCTGAGGTCGAGCGACATGATGCACCTCACAACCGAGATGAAACGTGACTGCCGGAGGGGACGCCCTGCCCCCCTCCGGCGACACGTTCTACGGGCTGTGTGTGCGATAAAACGGGCTAGTTGCCCATCCCCGCGAGCAGCTGTTCGGCAGCCTGTTCGTGCTGCTGGAACACCGGGGCGAGGCGGACGACCAGGGCCTTGAGTTCGGCGTTCTGGATCGCCGGCAGCAGGGTGTTCTGCACCGCCGAAATCACGGCCTTGTGGTAGTCGATCTCGTGCTGCAGAAAGGCCCGGTCGAACGCCTTGCCGGAGAGGGCCCGCAGCTGCTTCATCACCGCGGCGTGTTGTGCCGCGCTCTGGTCATTCTTCGGCGGCGTCGGCGTCACGCCGAGCTTCTTGGCGAGGTCGCGGCCCTGCTGGCGTGCACTGGTGTGCGCCTTGACCAGCGTGGCGCCGAAGTCGCGCACCTTCTGGGTGCTGCCCTTCTTGGCTCCCAGCCCGCCGGTCTCGATGTCGGCCGTATTGGCCGCGTCGAAGATGGCGACAATGGTGGCGTCGTCCAGCGCGACGCGGACGGCGACCGCGTCGCGGCTCATCGCCGGCATCGGTACCGGCAGCCGCACGGGCGACGGGGTCGAAAGAACGAATAGCGCGGCAAGTGCAATGGACATGTAACCTCCGTAACAGGTTGGTGGTCGGTCGTGCCGATCTCAGCAGCGGGATTACGCTCCGCCGCGTCAATCGGATTGGAACATCGCCGCTGACCCGAATATGTCAAGTGTTTACTGTACATATTGTCAAATCCGGTTGATCGGGCTTGATTGAACCCATGAAGAAGACTGGCGCCCGCACGGACGCCGTGAAGCGCGACCGGATGGTGCAGCTGCTGCGCTACCGGCCCCGAACCGTGCAGGAACTCGCCCGCGCTGTCGCGCTTACGCCGAACGGCGTGCGGGCGCATCTCGCGGTGCTGGTCCGGAGCGGCGCGGTCGAACGCGTGGGTGTGCGTCACGCGGAAGGTCCGGGGAAGCCGCCCGAGCTTTACCGCATCACCGGTTCGGCCGAATCGCAATTCTCCGTGGCGTACGCACCGGCGCTGGAGGCGCTGGTCGCGGTGATCGGCGAGCGGCTTCCGTCCGCCACGCAGCAGGCACTCTTTGCCGCCGCCGGCAAGCAGCTTGCTGCAGGCGTCGCGGTGCCGCCCAGGGCCGATCCCGCGGAGCAGGCGAAGGCGCTGCTCGAAACCCTTGGCGCAGCGGCGTCAATTCGCCGGCATCCGGATGGCGCGATGGTCGAAGGTGTCGCGTGCCCGCTGACACGGGCGGTGCGGCAATGTCCCGACAGCTGCGAAATGGTCCGCACGCTCCTGGCCGAGGCCACCGGTGCCCGCGTCGCCACGCGGTGCCGGCACGACGCGACGCCGCGGTGTCGCTTCTCGATCGACTGATGGCTCTCGCCGGCGCCGCCACCTCCGTCTTGAACCCGCATTGACCGTTACGGACCCGAAAGATCAAACCCGAATTGAAACCGCGGCGTCGTCTGGTTCGACAACCGCCACGTGAACTGGGTTCCCAACTTCAACGGTGAAAGAAACGGCAGCAGGTTTCCCAGCCCGAACCCCGCCTCCACGTAGCCGTTTGGTGCCGTGTGAAAGGCACTGTCCGCGGGAAGCGGTGTGTGGTTGTGAAAGTCGATCACGAACGCAGAACCGTAGATCCGGAGAGTGAATGGGAGCAGCCGGACCAGCGGGATCGCGCTTCGCTTGAAGATCAATCCATTGAAGTCGTGGCGGATCGAAAGCGACGCCACCCGCGTGCCGGCGAATGCCGTGTCCCCCAAGGTCTTGAGGCCAGCCCCCTGGAATCCCAGTGCGTGGACCGAGAAGTCGAGAGTGAAGTACCGTTGGGGTGGCACGTCGCCACTCGCGGTTCCCAGCAGCGCCGTGATGGTAGTGACGCCGGAGTTGCGCAGGCGCTGATGACGTTCGAGCAGAAGCGCGTAGCGACCAAAGCGGAAATCAGACGGAATCAGCGACGGTACGGATACCTCCGCGGAAAATGTGAGTTGCGTCCACACCAGTGCTGGAAGACGCGTCTCGACGCCGCGTTTTCGCATGAGTGACCGAGAATCGTAGGTCAGCGTTGCCGAGAGCGTCCGCATGCGCCCGCCGATAATGAATCCGTTGGGTCGCGGTAGCTGGGTCGGTCTCAGCAGCGAATAGTCGGTCACTACGGGCAGCGCGCTTTCCAACTGATCGTCGAATTGCAGCTGCAGCCGGGTAAAGAGAACGGGCCTGATC
>JBOHRY010000359.1:0-8893 GCA_050732955.1 Gemmatimonadales bacterium
TGATGCTCGAGCCGGTGGACCAGCGTCGCGGCAGGGTGAGCCAGCCGAACTCGTCGGCGCTGAAGAGGATCACGTCCGACGAAAGCTTGGCGCACGCGTGAGCGGCCATGCAGCACCAGAAGATCACTTCAGCTTCGAGTACACCACGGCCGTTCTGGGTACTGGTCACCGCGAGATCAACGCCGCCAAAACCCAGTGCGCGCGCTGCCGTCTCGCGTGACAACGGCAATGGTGCGCCGTATCCCGCGGCAGTTCCCAGCGGTGACCGGTCGAGCCGCGGCCAGAAACCATTGATGCTGTCGGCGGCGTCGAGGAGACCCTCCGCGTAGCCGGCTGCCCAGAGACCGGCCGACGACGGCATGGCAATTCGCTGGTGCGTGTACCCCGGCCAGATGGCGCGGCGATGCACCCGCGCAAAGTCTAGCAGCGTGCCGGCGAGCGTGGTCATTCGTTCGTGCAATCCGAGCACGGCATCCTTGAGAAAGAGACGCAGATCGACGGCCACCTGGTCGTTGCGCGACCGGCCCGTGTGGATTCGCGCTCCCGCGTCGCCGAAGCGGTGGGTGAGCCAGAATTCGACGGCGCTGTGCACATCCTCGTGCTCGGTGCCGATCACCAGTTCGCCCGCATCGACGGCCCGCAGTGCTGCGAGGAGAGCTCGGCGCATCGCACCGCGCTGCCGAATCGAGACGATCCGTCCGCGCGACAAGGCTTCGAGATGCCCCAGGGAACCGATCACGTCCCACCGAAGCAGTCGCGCATCGACGTCGCGATCGTCGCCAACGGTGAACGCCAGCATCCTCGGATCGGGTGCTTCACTCGACGACCAGAGTGTTTCACGACGCTTCATGCGAAGTACTCCCGCGCAATCCCCGCATAGAGCCGCCGTGCCGCCGATACTTCGGCGAGATCAACCGCTTCGTCCGCGGTGTGCGACCGGCGAGAAGTACCCGGCCCGACCTTGATCGCGTCAAGGTGGCGCAAGTAACACCAGTCTGAGCAGGTCGGCGAGCCGTAGGTGTCGGTGGCTGGCGCCGCCGCCAGTGCTGCACGCAGCAACGCCGAGCCCGGTGGCGTTTCGCACGGAACCAGGCGCCGGGAGGTAACGACCACTTCACTGGAGAGCCGATCCTGCAGGGCTGCTTCGAGTTCGTCGTGGGTCCATGCCGGCGTCGACCGCACGTCGAGAACCGCCTTCGCCGTCCCGGGCGTGACGTTGCGGGAGACGCCGGCTTCGAGCATCGTCGGCGTGACCGTGGTGACGCCGAGCAGCGGGTGCATCCGTTCCGCCACGACGGAATCCAGGCGCACCAGATCCTGCGCCAGCGCCGTGACAGCGTTCGCGCCATCTTCGCCGGCGTATCCAGCGTGCCGCTGAACACCGTGGGCGATGAGATCAATCATCAGCAGCCCGCGTTGCGCCACGGCAAACTTCAGGGAGGTCGGCTCGCCGATCAGTGCTGCGTCGAGCCGACCCGCGCGCTTGACGGCTTCAGGCATCGTCGCGTTCCGGGTCTCCTCACCATAGGAAAAGATCCCCAGCAGGCGACCGCCCTCGGGACCACCCGCAGCGCGCGCATCCGCGAGGGCGTAAAGCATCGCGCTCACCGATGCCTTGGCATCGCCGGATCCGCGACCGTAGAGCTGTCCATTCTCGATGTGCGGCACGAACGGATCGCGGGTCCATCCTTCACCCGGTGGCACGACATCGAGGTGCGACGCGAACGCGAGCGTCCTTCCGGTCGTTTCATCACCCACGCTGACGCGAACGCTGGTCGCGTCACGCACGACATCCAGGCCGAGTGAACGGGCGTGCGCTTCCACCGCCGCAGCGGCCGCCGACTCCGAGCCGCTCACCGACGGGATGGCGACCAGGTCGCCGAGAAAGCGAACTTCAGCCGGCCAGGTCGACGCCAAGGTAGGTCGCCTTCTCCTTTCGGCCGACGATCATCGTGCCGCACCCCGAGCCGGTGAACACCTCGAGCAGCAGCGCGTCGGGCACGCGCCCATCAATGATGTGGGTCCGTTCGACTCCGCCGGTTGCCGCCCGAATGCATGCCTCGACCTTGGGCCGCATCCCGCCTGCCAGCGCACCACTGGCCATCAGTTCGGCGAGATCGTCGGGATCGGCAAAGGTGACCAGCGTCGATGGATCGTTGCGATCGCGCAGCACACCGCCGGCGCCCGTCAGGAAGATCAGTTTCTGCGCCTGCAGCGCCACCGCGATCGACTCCGCGACCGTATCGGCGTTGACGTTGTAGACGTTGCCTTCCCGGTCGCCCGCCAGCGACGAGACCACGGGGACGAATCGCGCATCCATCAGCGTCCGGAGCACCCGGGGATCGACGCTGTCGATGTCACCGACGTGTCCGTAATCGACGACGCGCTCAACTCCGCCATCATCGGTCACCTTGACCGGCGGACGGCGATGCGCCGTGAGCAGCTCGGCGTCGACACCCGAGAGGCCCGTCGCCTGCACTCCGGCACGATGCAGCGCCGATACCAGCTCGGTATTGAGGAGGCCGCGATACACCATGGTCACCACTTCGAGCGCACTGTCGTCGGTCACGCGTCTTCCCGCGACCATCACCGGCTCGAGGCCGAGCCGCCGTGAAATGGCCGTTGCCTGCGGACCGCCACCGTGTACCACCACCAGCCGGATAGAAAGCGACGCCATCAGCGCCAGTTGCTCGGCAACCTGATCGAGCTGGTGCCGGTCGGCGAGCACCTCGCCACCCAGCTTCACCACGAAGACATGGTCACGATACGCTCGTACGTAGCGCAATGCGCCTTTGAGCCCGGTGATTCCCTTGGCAGAGTCAATCGTCACGTTTCACGACTCCCGATCAAATCCAGCAACAATGCGCGCTGCACGTGCAGCCGATTCTCGGCCTCGTCCACCACCACGCTTTGCGGTCCGTCGAGCACGGCACCATCGATCTCCACATTGCGTCGCACCGGCAGGCAGTGAAGTGCGATGCCATTGGCGGTGCGCCGCATCCGTTCGGCAGTCAGCCGCCAATCCCGCTTCCCGTCCCGCAGCGCGCGCTCGGCGTCGGGGTCGCCGAAACGCTCCAGCGATCCCCACGCCTTGGTATACACCGCATGGGCGCCGTCGAGCGCTCCATCGAGATCGTCAGTCACAGTGAGCTTGCCGCCCTGGCGTTCGACCAAACCGCGAATCGTTGCGTAGTCGTCAGGATCAAGGTCGTAATGCAGCGGCCGCGCGATCGTGACGTCCATGCCGAGGTGTGCGGCGGCAACCGCGGCGCTGGCCGGCACGGCAGTCGGCAGCGCCTTCGGATGCCAGGCCCACATCAGCACGAAGCGCTTCCCTGCCGTGTCACCCAGATGCTCACGCATTGTGAGCGCATCGGCGAGCCCCTGACACGGATGGCGGCGCGAGGATTCCAGGTTGATCACCGGCTTGTCGCAGTATCGCGCGAAGTTCCGTATGGTCAGGTCCTGACGCTCGACGGTCCAGTCGTTCCCCTTCGGAAAGGTGCGCACCGCCAGCGCGTCGGCGTAGCGACCGAGCACTCGTGCCGCCTCGATGATATGCTCGACCGTGGTGCCGTCCATGACGGCGTCGACGTCGGTCTCCATCGTCCAGCTGCCCTTCCCCGGCTCGAGCGTGAGGGCATGACCGCCGTGAAGGAACATCGCCGTCTCCATCGACGCGCGCGTCCGGAGTGACGGATCCATGAACACCATCGCAAGCACCCGCTTCGCGAGCCCGCCATCGATCTCGCCGTGCTTGCAGCGCACAGCGAGTGCCAGCAGCGCATCGATCTCGTCGGGCGACCAGTCTTCCATCGCGAGGAAGTCGCGCTTGGTCACGTCAGCACCGCGCGGAGAGCGTCGAGCAGTAGCCTCGCCTCGTCGGAGGCGAACGAGAGCGCCGGCAGGAGACGGAGTGTGCGCGGATCGGTCGACGTTCCGGTGAGCACGCGGTGGTTCCAGAGCGCCCGCTGGACCTCTGCGGCGGGCCGGTCGAGCTCGAGACCGAGCAGGAATCCCCTGCCGTGCACTGCGACGACGTGTGGCAACGCCTGCGCTCCAGCCACGAGTTGCGCGCTCACCTCGCGCACGTTGGCCAGCAGATCCTCGCGCTCGATCAGCGCGATATTGGCCAGTGCGGCCGCACACGGCACGGGGCCGCCGCCAAATGTCGATCCAAGATCGCCGACCTTGATGTCGTCGACCAGCGATGGTGCCGCGACAACGGCACCGATCGGCAGTCCGGCCGCCAGGCCCTTCGCCATGGCGATCGCATCGGGGATCACGCCGAAATGTTCCGCCGCGGTGAACGATCCGGTGCGTCCGACGCCGCACTGCACCTCGTCGAAGAGCAGCCTGGCGCCATGCCGGTCGCACAGTGTGCGCGCCGCCTGCAGGAACTCCGTGGTCGCGGTGCGGGCGCCGCTGAATCCCTGCACCGGTTCCAGCAGCACCGCCGCAATGGAATCGTCCATCGCGCGTTCGAGTTCGGCGATGTCGTTGAACGCCACCCTGCGCGACAGCGGCACGCCCGCGCGCCGGGCGCCCGCTTCGTAGCGTTCGCCATCGGTGCAGGCGAGTGTCGCTGCGGTGCGCCCGTGCCAGCCACCGCGCATGGTGACGATGGTGGAACGCCCGGTTTTCCGCCGCGCGAGATTGAGCTGGTTTTCGTTGGCTTCCGCGCCGGAGTTGCAGAAGAAGACGCGATTGAGCGGCGGCGGCGAGAGCCGCACCAACTTATCCGCCAGCTGTTCCCGTCCGGCGTGCGGCACCGCGGTCGAATAGAAAATCAACTTCGCTGCCTGATCGGCGATCGCGGCAACGACATCGGGGTGAGAGTGACCGGAGCTGGCAACCGCGTGCCCGCCGTACGCGTCGAGCCACTCCTGCCCGGCGTCATCCACCAGCCACGATCCGTGCCCGGCCACGGCCCTGAGCGGAAAAGTCGAGTAGACCGGAAGAAGGGTCTCGGTGATCGGCGTATCAGTCAGCATGGGAAGGGTCCCGGAGCGTTCAAGCCGGCGCGTTCGTCGAGGCCGAGCGCCAGGTTCATCGCCTGCACGGCCTGTCCGCCGGCGCCCTTGATCAGGTTGTCGATCACGCAGGTTACCACTGCTTCGCGGCAGTCGTCCGATGCTTCGGCGTGCAGCAGCGCGAGGTTCGAGCCGACGACCTGCGTGAGCTGTGGTTGGACATCGAGCACCCGCACGAACGGTCGGGCCGCAAATCGCTGCTTGAGATGCGCATTCAGGTCGGCGACGGGCTCGGGAAGTGCGACATGCAAGGTGGCGTGAATGCCGCGGACAAACGGACCGGAATGGCAGATCATTCGCGCCGATGCGCCGAGGTCTTCTCGCCAGGCCCGCCACTGCTCCAGCATCTCGCCCTCGTGCCGGTGACCGAGCCCGGCGTAGGCGAACATGTTGTGTGCCCGCGCCGGGTGATGCGTTGATTCCTTGAGCCCGCGCCCGGCGCCGCTCGATCCGGTGACGGCGAAAATCACCGGCGGTGCAGCGAGCGCGAGATCGGCGATTCCGTAGAGCGCCAGTTGTGCCGCCGTCGCGAAACATCCCGGCGCGGCGATCGCCGGAACACCACGGAGTTCGATGCCCCGGACGTCCGCCAGTCCGTACGTAAAGCGATGCACCAACGCCGGCGCCGGATGAGCGCCGTAGTACCGCTCGTGTATCCGACCATCATGAATCCGGAAATCGGCGGCGAGATCGACGACCATTCCCGGCCCCGCGTCGATCATGTCGGCCATCACGCGCGACGAATCGCCGTGCTCCAATGCGACGAAGACCACGTCTCGTCCGCGCGCAGCATCCGCCGGTGTGTCGCCGGTGAAGCGCGCATCGGTGAGGAGTCCCAGCGCCGGATGCTGGTCGGCGATGCACTTGCCTGCCTGCGAGCGCGACGTCGCAGTCACCTCGGCGATCTCCGGATGTTGCAACAGCAGGCGCAGCAATTCGCCCCCGACGTATCCGGCGGCACCGATAAGCGAGACCTTCATGCCGCCGCACCCCGCGCCGCGCGCCAGCTGTCGACGGCCTCGACCACGCAGGACACGAGGGCCGGAGCCTCGAGACGCGCGTTGTGCGCCGCGACGCCAAGCTCGTTCTCGATGTAGCGGCGGCCGACTTCGTTGTCGGTCGCCGGCCCGGTGATCACCGTGACCGGCAGCTGGAATTCATTGCGCATCAGCTGCAGCGCGCCCCAGCACCCCACCGGATCGGGCGCAGCGACGACGTATGCCGCGCCCAGTGCCATCAGGTCGGGTGACAGCAGGATGTCCTGCACGCCGTACTCGCCGAGAATGCCGTCCCCCAGCTCCGCCACGATCACTTCGGGGTGTGCACCGCGCGGATCGACCAGGCGATTCAGCAGTCCGCGAGCGATCGGCACGGTCATCCCGGCATGCGTGCTGGCGGCACCTGCGTCGTTGAACGTCAGCGCATCGATGGCCCCCGCATCCTGCATCGAAAGCGCGTCGCGCATCAGCGAGACGCCGGTCAGCTTCACCGCAGCGACGCGCCGACCCGATCGCGCCAGGCCTCGCACCAGTTCAGTCGCGGCAACTGTCTTCCCGGAATTCATGCAGGTGCCGGCGACGTAGATCACCGGGATATCGCAGCGAAGCGTATCGGCCGGCGGCACGGCGTGATCCCGGATATGCGCCGGCTCGCCCACGCGATCACCGAGTTCGGGAAAGGCGAGGACCGCGCCGAGCACTTCGGCTTCGAACGGTGGCCCGATCTCTGGATTCTCCGAGGTGCAGCGGCCGAGGATGCCGCCGAGGTTGAGCACGTGGATCACATCGCCAACGGCGATCCGTTCCGGGACCTCACCGGCGTATCCGCGCAACGCGCGACGAATCCCCAGCGTGCCGGCGAGTATGTCACCACTCCGGAGCGACACCATGCGACCGCTCAGGTCCTCGACCTGGTTGTAGGTACTCTTGTCGGTCAGCAACCGGACCGCCAGCACGTAGCCTTCGGCCGCCACGATCTGGTCGCCGAGGATGACTTCATGGGCGAGCGATGCGTTCCGGGTGGACGACGCGATCCGGTCGAGCCGGACTCGAGTAGTGATCACCATTCAGGAGCTCTCGCCCAGATCGCGCGCGCCGCGCGACTCGGCGCGACCCGCCAGGATTTCGGGGATGGCGCCGACTCGAGCGAACGCCTTCGCCTCGTCGCCGGTCCAGAGTCGATTCTCCTCGCCATACGTTGCCACCGCGGGGTCCATCATCGAGTACGGCGAGCGCGCACCGGTGACGAGGAATCGTCCCGGGGCAAGATGCAGCCGGGTCTCGCCCGTCACCTTGCGCTGCGACGATGCCACCAGCGCCTCGATGTCACGCAACGCGGGATCGAAGTAGTGCCCCTCGTGCAATCGGTCACCGTAAAAGCGGCCGAGCTGATCCTTCCAGAACGTCTGCCACTTGGTGAGCACCAGCTTTTCGAGTTCGCGGTGCGCGGCGATCAGCATCAGGGCGCTGCCGGCCTCGAATCCGATGCGTCCCTTGATACCCAGGGCGGTCTCGCCCACGTGGATGCCGTGACCGATCCCGAATTCCGCCGCCCTCTCCGCAAGGAGAGCGACCACGTCGTGGCCGGTCTTGGCGATTCCGCCGACGGCAACCGGAACCCCTGCAGTCCAGGTGATGGCGATGTCCGCCGATGGGGGTGCGTTCTTGGGTGGGTCCAGCAGATCGGACGGCGGCGAAGCCCAGGTATCGTGGGTCCAGCCACCGCCCCAGGTGGTACCCCAGAGACCGCGATTGATCGAGAAGGCGCCTGCCGCTGGTGGAACGGGCAAGTCACGCACCTTGAGATACGCGATCGCCGCGTCGCGCGTGAGCGACTCTTCACGGATCGGCGTCACGATCTCGAGGTCGGGTGCCAGCACGCGGATGGCGATGTCGAAGCGGATCTGATCGTTGCCAGCGCCGGTCGATCCGTGCGCCACTGCCGCGGCACCGATCTTCCGCGCGACTTCGATCAGCGAAATCGCCTGCTGGGTGCGCTCGGCGGCAACCGAGAGCGGATACACCTCGCCGCGGAGGACGTTGCCGCCGATCAGTACCCGGACGAAGCGGTCGAAGACCTCGCGCCGGGCGTCAACCTCGTGGTGTTCCGCGGCTCCGACCGCGAGCGCCTGCGTCCGGATCGCCTCACGCTCAGCAGCTGTGGCACCGCCGGTGTTGACGTAGACCGTGTGCACCACATAGCCGCGTTCCCGGAGCCGGGGCACGCAATACGAGGTATCGAGCCCACTGGAGAAGGCGAGGGCGAGGACCGGATTCTGCATATTGCATATATATCGATAGCACGGACCTGACGCAACATTTAGCTTGTAACTGCCGGAATTACCCGGCAGCTACACCCAAGGAATCTGCATGGAAAAGTGCAGATTTTCTGCATATTGCATAGCGGGTGATGTCGGCCGTCACCGCGAGAACATCAAGAGGCCCTGGTGGCGACGGTGAACCTTGGTGCCACGCTGATGACCGATGAAAGCCAAGCACCGCTCCGTCGCCGAAATCGCCTTCAAGCACAGCACGCGGCACATGGAAGATGGCGGGCGGACATTGGCAGAGATTCGTGGCGCGATGGGCAAGAAGCTGGCGAATCGGTCGCGCGCAGCGCTCTAACCGGCAGCCGCCTTGGCTTGGATGGCCCGGCCCGCTCGAAACCACAGCCCGACACCCGCCACGATCACGGCCCACTCATTGACGTATTGCAGCGTTGTCGCATGCGGGTGCATGATCGGAGTAATCAGCCAATGACCAGCAATTCCGGCGCCGAGAGCACCGGCAAACATCAGGACCGTCAGCATCGGATTTGACAGGTTCCGTAGACCTCCCCAGTCGGTAGACAGAAGGTAGCTA